>CAZCGD010000403.1:0-3539 GCA_964498105.1 uncultured Streptomycetaceae bacterium | reverse complement strand
CATGACGCCGTCGTCGGCCGCGACCGCGATCAGCGCGAAGTCGATGCCGCACACCCCCGCGAGCATGTTGCGGATGAAGCGCTCGTGTCCCGGCACGTCCACGAACCCGATGACGGCGCCGCTTTCGAGCGGCCAGTAGGCAAAGCCGAGATCGATGGAGATGCCGCGCGCCTTCTCCTCCGGCAGGCGGTCGGTGTTGACGCCGGTCAGCGTCTTCACCAGCAGCGTCTTGCCGTGGTCGATGTGGCCTGCCGTCGCAACAATCATGTTTTCACCGCGGAGGCGCGGAGACGCAGAGAATACGAGAAGCTGAATCTCCCATCTTGCGGATTTCGTTTTCGGTCATGAGAATCAGGACTTTCTCTGCGCCTCGGCGTCTCTGCGGTTCATGCTGTTTCAATTTTCAGGTGCGTCAGCTGCGCGAGGAACTCATCCTCGTGCTCGAGGCAGCGCAGATCCATGAGGAAAGCGCCGTCGTTGACGCGCCCGATGACGGGCACCGGCAGCGCGCGAAACGCCGCCGCGATGCGGGCGGCCAGCGCATTGCGCTGCCGGCCAGCGACGCTGACGGCGATGGCGCGGCTCGCGATCAGGTCCACGGGCAGCGAGCCGCTGCCGATCTGGCTCTTCACGGCAACGACTTCGGCTTGCGCCTTGCCCTGCAGCGCTCTTTGCACGGGCGAGAGCAGCCGCTGAGCCTGCGCGTCGATGTCGGAGGCTGGGCGCGCGAGAAACCGGAGCGTGGGCAGTTGTTGCACCAGCCGCTCGGGATCGGCGTACAGCCTCAGCACGGCTTCCAGCGCGGCGATCGTCATCTTGTCCACGCGCAGCGCCCGCTTCATCGGGTTCCTGCGGATGCGCTCGATCAGGGCGGCGTTGCCGACGATCAGCCCCGCCTGCGGCCCGCCCAGCAGCTTGTCGCCGCTGAAGGTGACGATATCGGCGCCGGCGGCGAGCGCCTCGCGCGGCGTCGGCTCGTGGGGCAGCCCGTACTCCTCCAGGTTCACCAGCATGCCGCTGCCGAGGTCCGTGATCAGCGGCAGGTGGTGCTGGTGGGCAAGCTCGGCCAGCTTGTCCTCCGGAACTTCCGCCGTGAAGCCCTGTACCGCGTAGTTGCTGGTGTGCACCTTCATCAGCGCGCCGGTGCGCGGGGTGATCGCGCCCGCGTAGTCCCTGAGATGAGTGCGATTGGTGGTGCCGATCTCGATGAGCTTCACGCCCGAGCGCGCCATGATGTCGGGCATGCGGAAGGCGCCGCCGATCTCGATCAGCTCGCCACGCGACACCGGAACTTCCTTTTTCAGCGCCAGGGTATTCAGCGTGAGATAGACCGCGGCGGCGTTGTTATTGACCACCAGCGCCGCATCCGCGCCGGTCAGGCGGATGAGCCAGCGCTCGACGTGCCGGTCACGCTCGCCGCGGTCGCCGCCGTCGAGATCGTATTCGAGATTGACCGGCCGCGTCATGGCGCGCGCGGCCGCCTGCGCCGCTTCCTGCGGCATCAGCGCGCGGCCGAGGTTGGTGTGCAGCACCGTGCCGGTGAGGTTGAAGACGGGCTTCAACGACGGTTGCATTTCGCGCTCGAGCCGGGTCGTGCAGTCGCGCACGAAGCCGGCTTCGTCGAAATCGGATGGGGAGGCGGAGAGGGCCGCGCGGAGCCGCGCCAACTCCGCGCGCGCCGCCTCGGTTACCAGCGGCCGGCCGTAGCGCGCAAGTAAGGTCGTGACTGTGTCGAGCTTGAGCAGCCGGTCGAGTGAGGGGATCGCGCGACGCGCGGAGGCGGCGGAATTCAGCATGGCGGTGCGCAGTGCGTCGCACTGCTATAGGGGACCGCTCGGAATGTGCGCGGGCTGCGCATGGAAATACGGTGGAAAACGGGAGAGGGAGTTTAGCCCAAGTCCCGGCCCTGTGCTATTGTCGTCCCCATCTTGCCGAGGAGGAGAGTATGAAAAAGGCATGGATTCATACGAGCCTGGCGCTGGTTGCCGCAGGGTGGGCGTGCGGCGCTGCAGCGCAAAAATCCGAGCCCGAGCACAAGTATCCGGCGCGGCCGATCCGCTTTATCTGCCCCTACGTCGCCGGTGGCGCCGGGGACATCTTCACCCGCACCATCGCCCAGAAACTGACCGAGGCGCTCGGCCAGACGGTGGTGGTGGACAACCGCCCCGGGGCGAACGGCGGCATCGGCACCGAGCTGGTGGCGAAGTCCCAGCCGGACGGCTACACGCTGCTGATGGGCAACAGCGGGCCGCTGACGGTCAACCCGGTGCTCTACCAGAAAGTGCCGTATGACCCGGTCAAGGATTTCGCCGCGATCACGCAGGGCACTTCCTACATGTATGTGCTGGTCGTGCAGTCATCGCTGCCGGTCACCGGTCTCAAGGACTTTCTGGCGCTGCTCAAGTCCAAGGCGGGACAGATGACCTACGGCTCGACCGGCATCGGCGGCGGCAATCACCTCTCGGGCGAACTGTTCAACCTGATGACCGGCACGCAGTCGATCCACGTTCCCTATACCGGCAGTGCTGCCGCGCTGTCGGCACTGCTCGGTGGGCAGCTCAACTACATGTTCGATACCGTGATCACGGCCGTGCCGCACCTGCGCGCTGGTCGGCTGCGGGGGATCGGGGTGACCGGCCCCAGGCGCGCTTCATCCCTGCCGGAAGTGTCGACGCTGGACGAACTGGGACTGAAAGGCTTCGAGCTGACGCAGTGGCAGGCGGTGGTGGCCCCCGCCGGCACGCCCAGGCCGGTAGTCGAGCTACTTTATCGCGAGGTGGCGAAGGCGCTGAAGATGCCGGACGTGATCGAGCGCCTGGCGACGCAGGGCGGCAACGAGCTGGTGGGCAACACGCCGGAGGAATTCGCGCAGGTGATCAAGAGCGATCTCGCGAAATACGCGAAGCTGGTCAAGGCCGCCAATATTCAAGTGCAGTAACACGCCGCCAAGACGCCAAGGCGCCAAGAAAAGCAAATTCAATAATTGAACCGCCAAGGCCGCCAAGCACGCCAAGAGAAACAAAATCAGCCACCTCGGACACAGAGAGCACAGAGAGCACAGAGAGAAACAGAATCAGGACGAGAGAAGAAATTCGTGGCCGGCGGGAGACAGCCCGCCGTTTTATTTTTGCGTTGGTTTTATTTTTTATTTCCTTGGCGTCATGGCGTCTTGGCGGCTAATTTAGACTCTATTCGAACAGGCGTTCGGGAAGCGGCAGTCCCGCCAGGTCCTGCGGCGTGAGCCTGCCGTCGGGCTCGATGCCAAAGCGCTCCAGCACGTGGATCAGCTGCCGCGCGTGCTGCGCGGAGTGCCAGGTGGAGCGTTCGAAGACCATCGCCATCGGCTGCATGCCGTAGTAGGTCTTGATCTTGATGGCAAGAGACTTGTCCGGGACCTGGTCCCACCATTTCTGGAGGCGCCCGATGACGCCCTCGCCATAAGCAGCGATCTCCGCGCCGGTCAGATGCGTGCCGTCTTTCGGCGGCACGTTGGCGTGCTGGACCGCGTATTCCTTGCCGTCGATCACGGACTCGAGGTA
>CAZCGD010000402.1:0-2318 GCA_964498105.1 uncultured Streptomycetaceae bacterium | reverse complement strand
GCAATCCGCGGCGTGGAGCCAGCAGCAGCTGCCCGCGCAGGTAGGTGGAAACCTTTTTTGCCGTATCAGGTTCGCGCACCCCTTGCAGCACCTCCAGATAGATCAACTCGGTGAGGGCAAACGTTTCCCGCCCCTCAAGCTGTTCCCGGAAATACACGACAGCCCTGGTCGTGCGCCCGGCCAGGAAATCAATCCAGGCCGAGGAATCAACGAGCAGCACTATGCGCCCGCGCGGAGCTTCTTGTGGTCGTAATCCGGGTCGAGACCGCCGATGCCGAAAAGCTCCCGGACGTCCGGGCGCGAGCGGTTACGCACGAACTCGCGCAAGGCGGAATGGACAACTTCGCGCTTGGTCTTCGCGCCGGCAAGTTTCATCGCGCGGGCCACGAGCCGATCGTCGAGCACTATGTTGGTTCGCATACCGGTTCCTATGTGTATGAAGTGTGTATAGGAAATGATACCCGCTGCGCCACTTCAAGTCCAATCCTGCTCGAATCGTTTTTGGGCATCCGGCCAGGGGCAATCCGTAATATTATTCGACGTGGAGATCGTGGATTTTCACTAATTCTAGGAAAAATGACCATGCGTAAAATTCGTCCTGTCACTCCCGGCGAGCTGTTGCTGGAGGAATTCCTGAAGCCAATGGGAATTACGCAATACCGGCTTGCCAAGGAGATCGGTGTGCCGCAACGGCGCATCGGCGAGATCGTGGCGGGTAAGCGCGCGATTACTGCCGATACCGACCTGCGGCTGGCCCAGTATTTCGGTTTGTCGGACGGCTACTGGCTGCGCGCCCAAGCGCTTTACGATACGCAAATAGCGCGCGAAGCCATGGCGGAAACGCTGTCGCGCATACGCCCCCTGGCAACTCGGCAAACTACGCATGCCGAGCACTAAATGACCGTTTCACAACCGGAGCCGCGCGGCTACCCGGGCAACCTGGGGCTGCTGTTCGCCGAACACGCGCAGTCCGGGCGGCCGGCGATCATCGAGCTGCGCGCGCCGGCCAAGCCGCGGCCGGT
This sequence comes from uncultured Streptomycetaceae bacterium, assembly GCA_964498105.1. Classification (GTDB taxonomy): domain Bacteria; phylum Pseudomonadota; class Gammaproteobacteria; order Burkholderiales; family SG8-41; genus SG8-41. The sequence continues at coordinate 1,296 of CAZCGD010000402.1, read as the reverse complement.
GAGTTTCCGCGAGCTTGACGCTGGGTGTAACGCGATCGCGCGCGGACTGGTCACGGCAGGACTCAAGCCGGGGGACCGCGTCGGCATTCTTTCCCTCAATCGCGCCGAATTCGTCATGACCCTGCTCGGCGCGATGCGCGCGGGCGTGGTGCCGGTGCCGGTCAACATCAAGCTTCCGGCGGATGCGGTCGCCTACATACTCGGCAACGCCGGCGCCAGCCTCGTATTCGCGGAACCCGACATGAAACGCCTGCTCCCGCCTGGCCTGCGCGCCGTGCAATATGGCAAAGACTTTGGGCAGTTCCTCGACCCGGGGCCGTTCGCGGCGTTCGAGCCCACGCCCGACTCGGTCGCGATACAACCCTATACGTCGGGCTCGACCGGCCGGCCCAAAGGGGTGCTGCTCACCCATTACGGCCAGAACTGGAGCCGGTGCATCCTCGCGCACACGCGCGGCACTACCGAGCGCGACGTGATCCTGGTGGCCGCCCCGCTCTACCATAAGAATGCGTTGAACGCGATCAAGCAGGGCCTGACCGCCGGCGCGACGCTGCCGCTGCTGCCGCAGTTCGATATCGAGCGCTACATCGAGGCGATCGGGCGCCACCGCTGCACCGTGATTTCCGGCGTGCCGACCATGATGGCGATGGTGCTCACGCGCAAGGACCTGCTCGCGAAGACTGACACGACGTCGGTGCGCACCATCATGATGGGCTCGGCGCCGTCCTCGCCCCAGTTGCTTACGGAACTCCGCGCGCATTTTCCCAACGCCGAGCCGCTGGTGGTTTATGGCGTGACCGAAGGCGGCCCGGTGCCGCTGGGACCGCACCCGGACGGCAAGCCGCGGCCAGCAGGATCGCTTGGCGCGCCCTACTCCGGCACCGAAGCAAAGCTGGTCGGCGGACCCACTCCGGACGAAGGCGAACTGGTCCTCAAGAACCCCGGCATCCTGCTCGGCTATCACAACCTGCCGGAAGAGACGGCGAAGCGGCTGCGCGACGGCTGGTATTACTCCGGCGATGTCTGCCGCCGCGACGCGGACGGCTTCTATTACTTCGTCGGCCGCACCGACGACATGTTCGTCTCCGGCGGCGAGAACATCTTCCCGGGAGAAATCGAGGCGCTGCTCCTGCGTCATCCGGCGGTGCACCAGGCGCTGGTGCTGCCTTTCGACCACGAATTGAAGGGACAGGTCCCCTACGCCTTCGTCGTGCCGAAGCACGGGGCGAGCGTGACCGAGGACGACCTCAAGCAGTTCGCTCTCGCCAACGGGCCGGCCTACCAGCACCCGCGGCG
>CAZCGD010000401.1:0-1623 GCA_964498105.1 uncultured Streptomycetaceae bacterium | reverse complement strand
GGCTGCCGGCCGGCTCGACCCCATGCCGAAATTCCCACCCCCGATCAGGATGTCGCCCGGCTGCACCTCATCCACCCAACCCGGCCGGTTGGCCTTGAATACGAGGCGCGCCTGCTCCTGCGGCGTCAGGTAGAAGCCCGTTATCGGCAGGATCAGGTCGGTGTTGATGTTGTCGCCGAACTTCCAGACTCTGGCTTTGAATTTCATTTCAATTCCTCATACGGCCACGGAAACACACAGCTCTGTTCAAGGCAAAGAGCAGATTTAGCCACGGAAACACACGGAAACACACAGACATTTCAAAAAACAGAATAGAAGGGAGGGCTGTATCGTTCTGTCCGTCCGTGTGTTTCCGTGTGATTCCGTGGCCAGGGTTTTCATCTGTTCCTTTTCTCCGTGTGATTCCGTGGCCAATGCCTGTCAGTTCAAGAACTCGCGGGGGTCGGTAATCACGCCGCGGATCGCCGAAGCCGCCACCGTCGCCGGCGAGCCCATGTACACCTTCGAGCTGGGATCGCCCATGCGGCCTTTGAAGTTGCGAGTGCTCGACGTGATACAAACCTCCTCCGGCCCAAGCACGCCCATGTGTCCCCCGCCGCAGGCGCCGCAGGTCGGTGGCGCGATCATGGCGCCGGCGTCGACCAGCGTCTGGATGGCGCCCGATCGCAAGGCGTCGCGGTAAACCGTCTGTGAAGCGGGCACGACGATGAAGCGGGTACCCGAGGCGACGCGCCGGCCTTTCACAATACGTGCGGCCAGTTCCAGGTCATCCAGCGTGCCGTTGGCGCAGGATCCGATATAGGCCTGGTCGATGCGGGTGCCGGCCGTTGCCTTGACCGGCTGCGAATTGTTCACCACGGTGTCCGGCAGCGCGACGAGCGGCTCGAGGCTGCCGAGATCGATTTCTCGCACCGCAAGATAGCTCGCGTCGGCATCGGGATATACCGGCTCGAACGGGGCGGGGTTGCGGGCGCGCACCCAATCCAGCATCACGCTGTCGGGCTCGAACGTCGCGAACTCCGCGGACAACTCGGCTGACATGGTGGTGAGCGTCTTGCGGGCGTTTATGGAAAGACCGGCGAGGCCGGGCCCGCCGTACTCGACGTTCTGCGTCGCGTGCTCGCCGTGCGTGCCGGCGATCTGGAGGAACGCATCCTTGGCCGTGACTGCGGGGGACAACTTGCCGGTTATCTCATAGCGCACCGTCTCGCCGCACCGGAACCAGGTCTCGCCCTTGGTGGCGGCATACATGACGTCCGGGCCGCCGACCCCGCGCGCAAGGCAGTTGAACACGCCGGCGCTGCAGGTGTGCGAATCGCTGCACACCAGCACCGAGCCTGGCAGCGCGTAGCCGTGGTCCGCGACGAGTTGGTGACTGATGCCCTGGTTGGGCCCGACATCGTGAAAGCGCTTGATGCCGAAGCGGCGGACAAACTCGCGACTGGTGCGGTGCGCCGCGGCAGCCTGCTGGGTGGGCGCCGGCACGCGGTGGTCGAGCGCCACGATGATGCGCTCGGGGTCGTGCACCTTGAGGATGTCGCGCCAGATGCTGGGCATGAAATTGTTGTCGAACAAAATCACGACGTCCACACCCACCGTCACCACGTCGCCGGGCACGACCTT
>CAZCGD010000400.1:0-9405 GCA_964498105.1 uncultured Streptomycetaceae bacterium | reverse complement strand
CCGAGCTTCGCGCCGAACGGCAGGATGATCCTCTACGCAACCGAGGTGAGGGGGCGTGGTATATTGTCCGCGGTCTCGAGCGATGGCAGGGTGAAGCAGCGGCTGACCGCGGATGCCGGCGACGTACGGGAGCCGGCATGGGGTCCGTTGCCTAAATGATTACCCAGTAACAAGGAGCCAGGCTATGAAGAGACTGTTGATCGGAGCGTTGATGGCGGGGATGTTGGCCGGATGCGCCACCACCCCGACCAAGGAGCAGGACGGCGCCGCGGTGGAGGATCGCAAGCCGGGGATGGTGGTGGACCGGCCGCCGGTGAAGCCCGCCGACACCACGGCCACCAAGCCGCTGGTGACGAAACCGGTGACGGCCGATCCGCTGACCGACCCGGGCAATATCCTGTCCCAGCGCAGCATCTTTTTCGATTACGACTCGAACCTGATCAAGGACGAGTTCAAGCCGCTCGTGACCGCGCACGCCCGCTACTTGCAGCAAAACCCGACCACCCGAATCCGCGTTGAAGGCAATGCCGACGACCGCGGCAGCCGCGAGTACAACATTGCGCTCGGGCAGCGCCGGGCGGAAGCGGTGAGGCAGATGATGCAGCTTCTCGGCGCCAGGGCCGAGCAGGTCGAACCGGTCAGCTTCGGCGAGGAAAAGCCCCGCTGCACCGAAGCGGCGGAATCCTGCTGGACCCAGAACCGTCGCGGCGACATCGTTTACCAGGGCCGGTGACCTGCGGAGGGATGAGGGAGTGAGCGGGGGTTTCGAAGGACGTGCCTGCGCACGTCCGAGCCCGCGAACGCCCGACGCGATGCAACGCGGCGGGCTGGGATGAGAACCAACCCCTCAACTCCGTCTGGCTTTCTTCGTGGCCTTACCTGGATCGCCGCTGTAGCTTGCATTAATTCAGCAACGCCGGTTTCCGCGCAGTTGTTCGGCGGCGACGAGACCGCGCGCAAGCAGATCGCCGAGCAGGGCAAACGCATCGAGGAGCTGAGGCAGCAGAATGCGCAGTTGTCCGAGCGCCTCGGCCGCATCGACGAAACGTTGAAGGGCCTCGCCTCGTTCAATCCCGCGCTCGAGCTCTCGCAGCAGCTGGAGCGGCTGCGCCAGGAACTCACGCAGCTGCGCGGGCAGATCGAGGTGAACGCCAACGAAGTGCAGATGGCGTCCAAGCGCCAGCGCGACATGTACGTGGATCTCGATACGCGCATGAGGCGCGTAGAGGCGCCGGCGCTGGCGCCGGCGGCGGCAGGGGCGGTGGCGCCAGCCGCGGCAGGTGCCGCCGCAGTCGCGTCGGAGGCCACGGCCACGGCCACGGAGGCGGAAGCGCGCGCCTACGAAGCTGCGCAGGGCCAGCGCAAGATCGGCAATTACCAGGGCGCGATCGCGGGATTCCGGAATTTCCTTTCCCAGTATCCGAAGAGCACGCTCTCCCATCGGGCTCAGTACTGGATCGGCGATTCCTATTACAATCTGCGCGATTTCAAGAACGCGATCGCGAGCCAGCAGCGGCTGATTTCCGCCTATCCCGACAGCGCATCGGTGCCGGACGCGCTGCTCAATATTGCGAGCTCGCAGCTCGAGCTGGGCGACGCCGCCGCCGCGAGAAAGTCCATGGACGGGCTGGTCGCGCGCTACCCGGCGAGCGAGGCGGCGGAAAAGGCGCGGCGCAGGCTCGCTACGCTCAAGTAAGAACGTGAGGCGTCAAGCGTTAGGCGTTAGGCGGAAACCCCCGCCATCCATGCGCCATCCCGCCTCACCCCTCACGCCTCACGCCTCACCCATCGCATCCAGGAATGAGGGCGAGTTGGTGCCCGCAGGCGGTTGATGGGCCAGCGGGCGGTTGTCTTGCTGTCCGGCGGGATGGATTCCGCCACCGTGCTGGCGATGGCGCAAGCGGAAGGATTCGAATGCCATTGCCTGACGGTGGATTACGGGCAGCGCCACCGGGCGGAGCTGGCAGCCGCGGCGCGCATCGCACAACTCCTCGGTGCAGCCGGCCACCGGCTGGTTGAGCTTGATCTCACCGCCATCGGCGGCTCGGCGCTGACCGATCCGAACATCGCCGTGCCCGAGGCGCCGACTGCGGGCATCCCCGTCACCTACGTGCCCGCGCGCAATACCCTGTTGCTTGCGCTCGGCCTGGGACTCGCGGAGGTGCTCGGGGCGCAGGACCTCTACTTCGGCGCCAACGCCGTCGATTACTCGGGCTATCCCGATTGCCGGCCCGAGTTCGTGCGCGCGTTCGAGGCGCTCGCCAACCTTGCCACCCGGGCCGCGGTGGAAGGAAAGAAGCTCGCGCTGCACGCGCCCATCATCAGCCTGACCAAGGCGGAGATCGTCCGGGCGGGCAGCAAGCTCGGTGTTGATTTCGCGCAGACCGTCTCCTGCTACCAGGCGACGCCGGACGGCCTCGCCTGCGGCCGCTGCGACGCGTGCCGGCTGCGCCGGGCCGGCTTCGAGACTGCAGGAATCTCGGACCCGACGCGCTATCGCTCGTAAACCGGAGAATAGACAGGATTTACATGATTTACAGGATTAGGGCGTGAAGACCTTCTTGCTTGAATCTTGTTAATCCTGTTAATCCTGTCCATTTGCCTGTTGACGGTCTTAAACTAGCGCGATGCAGATCACGATTCATGTCCAGGTGCTGGTGGCGGTGTTCGTGGTCGCGCTCATCATGGGCGCGGTCACCCACAAGACCAGTTTCTGCGCCATGGGCGCCGTTTCCGACTGGGTCAACATCGGCGACACCGGCCGCATGCGCGCGTGGGTGTTCTCGATGGCGGTGGCGCTGGCCGGCGTCGTCGCCCTGGAAGCCGCCGGCATCGTCAATTTGTCGGGCGAGACTTTCCCGCCGTACCGCACGGCGAACTTCGCGTGGATCCGCTACCTTCTCGGCGGCCTCCTGTTCGGCATCGGCATGACGCTCGCCAGCGGCTGCGGCAACAAGACGCTGGTGCGCATCGGCGGCGGCAACCTCAAGTCGCTCATCGTGCTGGTCGTCGCCTCGATCTGCGCCTACCTCATGATGTGGACGCCGGTATTCGAGAAGGCGTTTCTGCCGTGGGTCGCGGCCACCACTGTCAACCTGCAGAGCTACGGCGTGGCGAACCAGGAGCTCGGCACCATCCTCGCCGGCATGTTCGGCATGCCGCTGTCGAAAACCCTGAACCTCGCGGTCGCCGCGGCGGTCGTGGCCGGGATGCTGTTCTTCTGCTTCAAGTCGGCCGACTTCCGCTACGAGACAGACCACGTCTTCGGCGGCGCGGTGGTGGGGCTCGCGGTGATCTTCGGCTGGTGGCTGACCGGCGGCTCGATCGGGCGCGATTGGAAGGACTACGCCGACATGGCGACCATGGTGCCGAGCCGGGTGCAGGTGCAGTCCTACACCTTCGTCAGCCCAATGGGCGACACGGCGCGCTACCTGCTCGCGCCGGGAAACCTGTCGCTCGTCAATTTCGGCGTGGCAGCGCTCGCCGGTGTGATCTCCGGCTCGTTCCTGTGGTCGCTCCTCGACCGCGCGTTCCGCATCGAGTGGTTCGCCGACTGGAAGGACTTCGCCAACCACGTCGTGGGCGGCGCGCTGATGGGCATCGGCGGCGTGCTCTCCCTGGGCTGCACCTTCGGGCAGGCGATCACTGGCATCTCCACCCTCGCGGTCGGCTCCATCCTCACCTTCCTCGCCATCGTCATCGGCGCGGCGGGAACGATGAAGTACCAGTATTGGAGGATTACGCGCGAGGCGTAATCCTCAAGGATGAAGGATGACCCCAAGTATTTCCCCTCCTGCCTGAGGAGGGGTGCCCGCGCGGCGGGCGTGGTGGTGGGAGTCGAATCACGATTCACGGCAGTAAAGGTCGAATCACGAATCACGAATCACGCTTTCCAAAAAAGCCGCGCACCGGTAGAATGCGCGGCTTTTTAGCAGTTCCCGTGGGCGGTTAGCTCAGCTGGTAGAGCAGCGGACTTTTAATCCGTTGGTCGGGGGTTCAAGTCCCCCACCGCCTACCACTTCTTAAAGCCGGACGCTGTGCGCCGGTTTAAGTCCGCCCGTTCGAGGCGGACGCAAGGCGCCGCTCAACGGGCGGATTACCAAGCTAGAAGAAATTAAGCCTGGCCCCTGGCCCCTTTGATTGAGTCATCAGTCGTCACCGCGTCAGTCATAATTCACGATCCCTCAAGCCCGATTGCCAAATGAAGCTGCACGAGAACTCTCTCTTCGGCATCCTGCTGCGCTCGCGGTGGTGGGTGAGCATGCTCGTCGCGCTGGGCATCTTTGCCGTGGCGCGGCAATTCCTGGACGCGGTCTATGCTGTCTTTGCGGCGTTGCCGTTCATCGTGATCGCCGTGATGGCCCAGTGGAGACAGCGCGGCGTGCCGCGCGGCGCGCGGCTCGAGGCGGCGAACGACGCGCTGCGCGCGATGCCGTGGGAGGATTTCGCCCGCGCGCTGGAGCAGGGCTACCAGCGGGAGGGCTACACGGTGAAGCGCGTGGAAGGCGCGGCCGACTTCGAGCTGGAGAAAGCGGGCCGCTTGTCGCTGGTGGCGGCGAAACGGTGGAAGGCAACGCGCACAGGCATCGAGCCCTTGAAGGAATTGATGACCGCGGGGGAAGCGCGCGGCGCGGCGGAGTGCGTGTTCGTGCACGCGGGCGAGATGTCCCCGAACGCCCAGAAGTTTGCGCAGAAGGCGAAGATCAAATGGCTGCGCAGCGCGGACCTGGTGAAGCTCGTCATCCGTCTCGGCTGAGACCCCGGGCATTGGGCTCGGTCACTTCGTCACCGGGTTAAAGTCCCTTTTCCCTTTTCCCTTTTCCCTTTCGACTTTCGCCTTCAGGCGAAGCCGCCAGGTCATCCTTCCACGTTCATCCTTCATCCTTTCTGCGAAGCGCCAGGTCATCCCTCATCCTAATTCCCCGCCAACCGACATCGCAGGTATAGTCATCGGCATGACGGCCGAGCTCGAAGTCCTGCAAGATGTCGCGACCCGGCTGGAGCGTGCGGGAATTCCCTACATGCTCACCGGCTCGATCGCGCTCAGCTACTACGCGCAGCCGCGCATGACCCGGGACATCGATCTGGTGGCGGAGTTTTCGGGGCGAGACGCGAAATCGGTGGTGGCGCTGTTTGCGCCGGATTACTACGTAGCGGATACCGATGTCGGCCGCGCGCTCGCCGAGGGCGGAATGTTCAACGTCCTCCATCTGGTAAAGCTCGTCAAGCTCGACTTCATCGTGCGCAAGGACACGCCGTACCGGAGGCATGAATTCGAGCGCCGGCAGCGTGTCCGCATGCCCGGTTTCGAAGCGTGGATCGTGAGTCGTGAAGACCTGATCCTGTCGAAGCTCGCCTGGGCAAAAGATTCGGGTTCGGAGATGCAACTGCGCGATGTGCGGTCTCTGCTTGCAGGTGGCGCGGATCGCAAGTATCTTGAACGCTGGGCGGATGAGCTTGCGGTAACGGACTTGCTGCGGAGAAGCCTGGATGCAGGACACGACACCTGAGTTTCGTATGCTGGTGGAGGAGGCTTACGCCCGCCTGGCGCCGGAAGAACGTGTCCGTATCTGCGCGGAGATGTTCGATACGGCCCGTGCCCTGGCGGAATCCTCCCTGCCTGCAGAACTCGGTCCTGACGAACGGCGCTACAGGATCTGCGAACGGCTTTACGGCGATCTGGCTGCGCGCGCATTCCCCCGGCGCTAGCGTAGCGCCGGTTTAACTCCGCGTGTTCGAACGGACGGGGCTGCGCCGTTCAGCACGCGGGAGACTCATCGCCCATCACTCATCACTCATCACGGGGTTTAAGTCCCTTCCGCCTTCCGCCTTTCGCCTTCAGGTGGGCCCATCACCCGTCACTCGTCACCCATCACTCATCACGGGATCTAGGGGGTTGCCCGACTTTCCCACAGTGCAAGGGCACTTGGCCCTTTTGGCTTGTTCCTTCAGCAAGTTGCGCTAGCGACCTCCCGTCACTCGTCACTCGTCACTCATCACCCAAGCAGAGGTAGTCACTGGGGTTGGGGCACCGTATTATTCTTGTTAGGGGGCAAAGGGTCGGGCTTGAATGCGCACTATTTTCGAGCCTGGCCCCTTTAATTCTTTAATTTTTGTGGTGCGTGAAAAGGTCGCCTCGCCGCAGCGCTCGCACATCTGCGCCGGGATACGCTCGACCAGTACGCGGCGCTCATCGACCGTGAACACCTCGCTCACCAGCTCCTCTCTCGCGGCGGTGCCGCCGCAGACGTGACATTTGAACATGGCTGCCTCCGTTTACGGTGCTCGATCCACTCGTCTGGGTCCGGTTCGTAAAGCGTGATGATCCCGGCGCGATCCGTGTCGTCAAACGTTACTTGAATGTGCAGGGCGCGTCCAGCAACGCTGAATCCCAGCAGCAACGCGCTGGGCGCATGCCAGGTTGAGCGCGCCCGCCGATCTGTATATACTGTATGTATCTATTCCCTGGAGCGACCGATGAAGACGGCCAAGGTGTTCAGGCACGGCAATAGCCAGGCGGTGCGATTGCCCAAAGAGTTCCGGTTCGACGGAGACGAAGTGCAGGTGAGGCGCGCGTCAGGAGGCGTGCTGCTGCTGCCGATGAAGATCACTTACGAGCAGATCATGGCAGTGGTCGGCCAGTTCAAGGGCAAGCTGGTCCGGCGCCAGCCCCGGACGCAGAAAAGGCGTTGGCGATGATCTGGATGCTGGATACCGACATCCTGGTTTACTTCATCAACCGTAAACCGGGTTTCGAGCGGATTGCGCGGCGCATGTCCGGACGCTCGCCCGGCGAAGTCCGGCTGTCGGCGATCACCCTGGCCGAATTGACGTTCGGTATCGAGAACGGAGCGTTTCGTTCGGAAGACGGCAAGACCCTGGCGGGCTTGCTCGGGTTTCTTCAGGTTGACGATTTCCCGGGTGGCGCAGCGCAGGACTATGGAGAGATCCGCGTCGCGCTCGAGCGGTCGGGCCGCAAGATCGGGCCCAATGATCTGCTGATCGCGGCGCACGCACGGCACCTCGGGGCTGTCCTGGTAACCAACAACGAGCGCGAGTTCCGCCGCGTGCCCGGCCTTTCGGTGCAGAACTGGCTGAAAGCTTGACTCAATCCCGTCACTGCATCACCGGGTTTGCTGCTCGTCACTCGTCACTCGTCACTGGATTTAAGACCCTTCCGACTTTCGCCTTAATATACGCGGCGCGGGTGGTGAGAGAGATATGAACGACGCAGCAAATCAGATCGGGCAGCTGGAGTTCCTGACCAAGCTCCAGCGCATCCTGGGTGAAGGGCTGTTCGTCGCGAGCGACGAGTCGTAGTGACGAGTGACGAGTGACGGGTGACGAGTCTCCCGCGGAGCGGAGGTTTGGGCCTCCTATCACCTATCACGTATCACCGGGCGACGGCTCGTTTGGGCCTCGCCCACATTGGGCTTTTCCTGTCACGAATAACAGATTTTGGGACCCATCACTCATCACGAGTCACGCCGTATCCAGCCATGCGGGCGGGAGCGCTGGTGTGGATCAGGTGCAAAGCACAAACCGGCCGCCTCACGGCGGAGTGGCGGTAGTGTTTCAATTAGCGGGCCTTACGACCCGTGGCCCATCACCCGTACCCGGTTTTGCCAGGCACGTTATTGATGTAAGATGTTGAATAATTTCACGTCGGACACTTCGCAATGAAAGAGATCATCTTCCTCGTGGAGCAAGCGCCGGAGGGCGGCCTTACGGCGCGCGCGCTGGACGCGTCGATCTTCACGCAAGCCGAAAGTGCCGAAGAACTGCACAAGAGCGTCAGGGACGCGGTGCGCTGCCACTTTGACGGGGGCGACGCCCCCAAGATGATTCGCCTGCATTTCGTACGGGATGAAGTCATCGCGGCATGAAACTGCCGCGGGACTTGTCCGGCGCTGACCTCGTCAAAGCGCTCGCCCGCGCCGGTTATCGCGTAACAAGGCAAACCGGCAGTCACATCCGGCTTACTGCCGACTCTCCCTCCCAGCACCACGTCACTGTCCCGGCGCATGACTCTTTGAAGGTCGGCACCCTGGCCGGGATCCTGTCCGATGTCGCGGCGCATTTGAAGATCAGCCGCGACGAGCTCCAGCAAAAACTCTTCGGCTGATTTGGCCCATCAGGAGCTTGGCCGTCACCTCGTCACCGGATTTAAGGCCCTTTTCCCTTTCGCCTTTCGACTTTCGCCTTCAGGCGCAGCCGCCCTCGTCACTCATCACTCGTCACTCGTCACTGGGGTTAGGGTCATCCTTCCACGTTCATCCTTCTGCCTTAGCTTCGCTCCCTCCGCCCTCATCCCTCAGGGGGCTCCGCCCCTGTCACCCGCACCTCGTCACCCTTAATCGTCACCGGGTTTTGGCCCCTTTCGCCTTTCGCCTTCAGGCAAAGCCACCCTCGTCCCTCCGGTAGCTCCACCGCTCGGCCTTCTCGGTAAACCTGTAGCCCTGGATGTGCGTTGATTCCTGTCAGGGGCTTTTCATGGGCGACAAGCGCAAACACGAAGTCGGGAATGGCGTGATTCCGGTCGAGAGGATCACGCGGTCCATCCTGTTGATCCGCGGTCAAAAAGTAATGCTCGATGAAGCCCTTGCAGCACTATATGAAGTGGAGGTGAAGGTCTTGAATCAGGCGGTCGGGCGCAACGCCGGGCGCTTCCCGGCCGATTTCATGTTTCAATTGACCGCCGAGGAGTCCGCGTTTTTAAGGTCACAATTTGTGACCTTAAAAACCGGGAGCGGACGGCACAGGAAATACCTGCCCTATGCTTTCACAGAGCAGGGCGTTGCCATGCTCTCCAGCGTGCTGCGCAGCGAGCGGGCGGTCCGCGTCAACGTGGAGATCATGCGGGCTTTCGTGCACCTACGGCAAATGCTGTCGTCGAACGCCGACCTGGCCCGCAAGCTGGCTGCACTGGAGAAGAAGTACGACGCGCAATTCAAAGTCGTATTCGACGCGATCCGCGAGCTGATGGCACCGCCCGAGCCACCCAGGAAGAGGCCGATCGGGTTCACTTCCGGCGACTAAAGCTTCCGGCCATGGTTTAGGCTCCTTTTTCCTTTCCCCTTTTGCCTTTTGCCTTAGCTCCGCCCCCGTCACTCGTCACTCGTCACTGGGGTTAGGGTCATCCTTCCACGTTCATCCTTCTGCCTTAGCTTCGCTCCCTCCGCCCTCATCCCACAGCGGAGCGCCCGGTCATCCCTCATCCATCCGCCCTCATCCCTCGGGGACCCGTCACTCATCACTCATCACTCAGCGAAGCGCTGGGTTATCCTTCATCCTTAGGTTCCTGTTCCTGGCACCCGTATTCGTCACTTCCCTCGAAGAGGAGGCATGCCATGCCGTTCGAAGCCCCTGTCGTCGATGAACTCTCCGTCCGCGTCGTGGTGGATT
>CAZCGD010000399.1:0-7611 GCA_964498105.1 uncultured Streptomycetaceae bacterium | reverse complement strand
TTTTCTCCTGGTTGAAAACCAATTCATGCTGACGGCGTTGGCACTCCAATCGACTTGAGCCGCGCGTGGGCGCGACCGGCGCGGGCCTTGAGGCCCTCAAGGTAGGTGCTGGTGTCGGTGCCGGGCAGATTCAATACCTTGCAGCCAAGTTTCCAGTATTCCTCGATTTGTGCCTCCGTCTCCGCGGAGCCCCTGGCGAGCTTGCCGTGCTTCTTGCAGGTATCCGCTATGGTCCGCACGACCTCCTTGAAGCGCGGATGATCGAGCTGCAGATGGATGCCGAGCTGCGCGCTCAAGTCGGAGTGACCGTACGCAATCATGTCGATGCCCTCGACCGCGGCGATCGCGTCGACGTTCTTCAATCCTTCGAGCGACTCGATCGACGGGCAGATGATGACGTTCTCGTTTGCCCATGGGCTGTATTCGGTCTGGTAACGATTTCCATAGCCCTTGTAACCCGTATGCGGGCCCATCCCTGACATTCCGCGATTTCCGATCGGCGGATACTTCGCCTCCTTCACGATGGCGCGCGCTTCCTCCGCGTTGTCCACCCCCGAGATCTGTATTCCCATGATGCCCTGGTCCAGCATCCCTGGAATCAGGTGAACGAACGCCTTATGGATGCGCACGATCGGGGAGACTTCCGTGGCCGCGAACCACGCGGCGAGATCGGCAATGGTTTCCAGATCGAACGCGCCGTGCTCCATGTCGATCATGCAGTAGTCGAAACCGGAGGACTCGATGATGCGCGGAACGCCGCGCGACGCGAACTCCTTCAACCCGGTGCCGAGCGCCGCCCGCCCCTCACGCACGGCTCTGCGTATGCCGTTCTCTTTCACGTGTTCACCTCCAACTCCCGCCCCGACTCCGACGACTGCCTGATTGTATCGAGGAAGCGATGGAGGCTCACCGCGGTGTCGAACGTCGGCAGCCGCTGCGGTTTCCGCCCGGTCCGGATCGCCTCGGCGAACAGGGCATACATCTGCCCGACGTTGAAGGGATCGCCGCGGGGAAACTCCGGCGGCAGCCAGAAAAAGCGATCGGGGATCGCCATCTCCCTCAACTCGTGGCTGCGTTTTGCCCCTTGCACCCGCAGCAGCTCGCCGCGCTGGGACGAGACGTTGCCGGTCGCGACCAATGTCCCTTCCCGCCCGTAGATCACCATCCGAAAGCCCCCGCCCGCCCATGGGACGGCCGCGACATGCACCGAAGCTACGGCACCGCTCGCGAGCTTACCGCTGACCAGTATGTTGTCCGGCGAAGTTACGTCCACCAGTTGCTTGGTGTCGGTCTCGTACCATTGCCTGGCCTGGGTCGTGACCATGCAGGATACGCGCGCGAAGTTGCCCACGACAAAGCGCAATGCGTCGATGACGTGCCCGTTGGCGATGGTCAGGGGATTCGCACCGAGGCTCGCGTCCCGCTGCCAGGTGCGGCTGGAAGGGCGCTCCAGCGCGCCGTCACGCATACAGTCGGCATGACAGGACAGCACCTCGCCCACGAAGCCCGCTTCAATCTGCTCCTTCATGTAAAGCAGTGCGGGGCTCACCCGCGATTGCAGGCCGACCGCGGTCTGCACTCCCTTGGCGCGGGCCAGCGCGGCCAGCTCTTCTGCTTCGGCAGTGGTCCGGCCGAGCGGCCACTCGGTATAGACATGCTTGCCGGCTTCGATGGCGGCCCTGGTCGGCTCATAGTGCAATGGCACCCGCACCACCACGGCCACCGCGTCGATCTCCTTTGATGCCGCCATCGTCCGGAAATCGGTGAACGCGAGCTTCGCCCCGAAGGTTTTGCGCGCCGCTTCCGCGGTCTCGGGTCGGGTGGTGCAGACCGCAGTCAGCTCGACATCCGGGCTCGCCGCGAGCGCCGGGTAGTGCGACTGGGAGGCCCAGGTCGAACGAACGTTGGCGCCAACGAATCCCAGGCGAATCTTGTCTGCCATATTGATCGCTCCCTGCCTCCGCTGGGCAATACCACCTGCCAATGCGCCTATCCCGCTCAGGATGTATGATCGTCGCCTCTTACGGCAAGTCAATCGTTACACAACTGAGGATGGCCCCATGACAAGCACGCAAACCGGAAAAGAAAGCGCGGTATCAGCAGCAGTGGAAGCTTTGCGCAAAGCGACGATCGCCGCCGACCGAGCGACGCTCGAGAGTGTGACCGCGGCGGAATTGAGCTACGGCCACTCCAGCGGCAGGGTGGAGACCAAAGCCGAGTTTATCGAAGCGCTGGTGTCGGGCAAGTCGAGTTTTTCCGCGATCGAGCTGGCTGGGCAAACGGTCAACGTGGTGGATAAAATCGCGATCGTGCGCCACGTGTTCAACGCGACCCGCCGCAAGGAGGGCGACAAGGTGAAGCTCGCCATCCTCACGGTCTGGCTGCAGCAGCAGGACCAATGGAAGTTGCTGGCACGCCAGGCCGCTAAATTGTGAGCCAGGTCGAGCCTGGCGCTTTTCCCCTGCGCCGTCCAGCGTACGCAATTTCCCGCCCTGCTCACTTGCTCTTGAACACGGCCAGGCACTTCGGTGCGTTGAAGGTCCAGGTCTCCACCCAGTCCAGGATGTCCGCCTTGTAGTTCAATTCGGCCATGGCGCCGGCGAGACAGGTCCAGTTGAGCACTTCCTGCTGCCCGGCCGCCTCCATCTGCGCGAGTGGCGTATCGCGCCACGCGCCGTAGTTGCCGGTGCGCAGGTGCTCAAGTAATGCGCGGTCGGCTTCCAGGTCGGGATAGATCCAGTGGTTCTTCTCGGTGAGAAAGGCATGCGACCAGCTTGACGAGGCCATGATCACCACCCGCCACGGGCTCGCCTTCAACACGCGTGCCGTCGCCTGCCCCATCTCGTAACACCGGCGCGGCGACGGGGAGGGTGGATCGGGCTCGTCCGAGTATTCCGTGCTGCCGCCCCGGTAGCGGAGCACCGAACTACCGTAGCAGTTGACCGCCACGGGCACGACCGGCGTGTTGAATCCCTTCCGATCGAGGTCGAGGTAGAGCAGCGTGTTGGCGAAGGCGTGGCCCAGGCCGTCCTGGTGCAGGGGCTTGTAGGCATAGGACATGTCGATGCCCGCTTCCAGCAGCCCCTTGGCGAGATAGCGCCCGGCCTTGTGGTGTCCGGGGTGGGTGAAGGTCTTGTCGGCCGGTTCGCCCCAGATGTTGGGCCGGCCGCGCAGGCGCTCGTACGGCTTGAAATTAAGCTGCTCGTACGCCAGCACGCAGAACGGCGGGATGATGTCTTCCTTGAAATTCTCGTACTGGTCGTCGCCCCACATAACGATAACGTCGGGCCGGAAGGCATCGATCTCCTCGCGGATTTTCCGAAAGGCGCTGAAGACCCGTGCCTTGTGCGCCTTATGCGCCGTAATGCCTTCATCATCCCCCCACTCCCGGCGCATCGGCTCCGGCCAGTTGGCGGGATCCCTCATGCGCTCGGGAATACGCCGATCGCTGTGGAGCATCCGCGCCAGCGGCCACGGTTTGTGCTCTTCAGGAATCAGTCCCGGTGGATAGTGCGTCGCTCCTATGCCCAGTATCTCTGCCATGACGTATCTCCCCTAAGCCGGTTGATCCTGCCTGTCACCGCGAGTTGGATCATGCTACATTTTTCTGGAACTGGCCATGAGATGACGTCTATTACCGCCTGGGAGCGCGAGTTCAACAAGCCGGTGGTGACCACCCCGCCCAGGCGTCGGATCAGGACTTCGCGGACGCGCGCTGACGCAGCAACTGGACGCCGACCAGCAGCGCCGGGACGCCGCACACGATAAAGCCGATGCCGTAGCTGCCGGTAACGTCGAGTAGCCCTGAATACATGAGCGGCAAGACCAGCGCGCCGACCTGGCCGAAGGAGAGCACGCCCCCGGTGACTCCACCACGCATGCCCTCAGGCGCCGCGCGCGCGGTTTCGGCCAAAAGTATGCCGTGCCAGGATAGCGCCGTGGCGCTCAACACGCAGGCAATCAGGCCGACCAGGAGCGTCGGCCAGCCGGCGCTGCAAAAGGCGAAAAGCCCCACGCTGCCGGCCATGCCGAGGGCAAGCCCCGCCATCATCATGCGCGGGGTGACATAGCTGCTGCCGAGCCAGCCCCAGAGAATGCGG
This sequence comes from uncultured Streptomycetaceae bacterium, assembly GCA_964498105.1. Lineage (GTDB taxonomy): Bacteria > Pseudomonadota > Gammaproteobacteria > Burkholderiales > SG8-41 > SG8-41. Next base: position 3,511 of record CAZCGD010000399.1, on the reverse strand, counting down.
CCGGGCACGGCGACCGCCACCGCCACCGAAAAAACGAAGCCCGCGGCCACGGGCGTGTAACCGATCGTCGTCAGGTACACCACGAAATACGCCGTGACGACGGCCTGCAGGCCGTTGAAGGCAAGGCAGGCAAACGACAGGGCACGAAGGCCGGGCGTGGCGAGCACCGCGTTCAAAGTCATCTTGAAATCCGACATCCGGAAAGTGCGCGTCGGCACCCGGTCGGTATCGAACGTGTTGCGCAGGGGCTGCAGCATCAGGACGAAGACGGCGCACGCCGCTGCGCTCAGCAGCATCGTGACGCGCCAGCCAGTCCATTCCGTCAGTTGTGGCCCGAGCAACCCGGCGAGTAGCAGGCCGGCCGGCACCGCCGTCTGCTTGATGGAGAACACCAGGGGCAAGTAGCGCGGCGACGAGACGCGGCTCAACAGATGCGAGCTGGCCGGTGTGGACACGGCCCCGCCACCCCCGCAAATGATCGCGGACAAGATGAGCGCCAGTGGCGTTCCGAGAGCCATCAATGCGGTGCCAGCCGCCACCATGACCAGCGAGAACTGGCTCATGCGCATGGCGCCATGGCGCACGATGAAGCTGCCGCAACCGAGCTGCGCGACGAGAGAGGCGGCGGCGGTCAAGGCGAAATAGATGCCGATCCATGCGGCATCGATGCGCAGATCCGTGATGATCGCCGGTGCGATCACTGCAGGCAGGGCTCTGCCGAGCGCGATGAAGGTCTGCTGCAGGAACATCGCCCCGAGGGCAAGCAGGAGATGGTTCACGAGCGGCAACCCGTTGCACAATCCCGCTCAGCAAGCCGGGAAAGACTGGAAACGTATGTTCACCACGTGTTGCGCAGCTCGCGCAGCTTCAGAAACACCGTGCGCTGATCCGGCCGGTCGGGAAGATCGGGAAACGCTTCGCGTAGTCTTGTGATGACGCTCGGGCTGGACAGACGAAAGAAGGTATTGATCTCCCGTTCGACGCCGAGCGTCGAGACCAAGGCCCTGGCGGGGTCCTGTCCCGTCACCCGTTCGAGCATCTCCCGGGCCTGCTTGTTGTCGGGCTCACGGCTCAAGGTAAAGCGCAGGTTGTTCTCGATGTAGTCATGCCCCGGATAGATCAAGGTGCTTTCAGGAAGCCTGGCAAGCTGCTCGGAGAATGTCTTGAAGAGCTCCAATGGGTGACCGCCGTTGTGGCAGTTGCCGGCGCCGGCATTGAACAACGTGTCGCCGCAAAAGAGAGCTGGCTGCTCGGTGTGCGTTAGCAGGCACACGTGGCTCATCGTGTGGCCCGGCGTGTCCAGCACTTCGAGCTCCACCGTCTTTCCCACCTTGATGACATCGCCCGCGCCCAACCCCCGGGACATGTCGGGGATCTTTGCGCCGGCGTTCTTGTGGGCAAGGATCTTCGCACCGGTCTCTTGCGCCATGGGCCCGTTGCCACCGGTATGGTCGCGGTGTTCGTGCGTGTTCAGGATCTGCGTGATATTCCAGCCTGCCGACTTTGCGGCCCGCAGGCATTTCTCGTGATCCAGCGGGTCGATAGCCAGGGCCTCTCCGGTTTCAGCGCAGGCGATCAGGTAGTTGAAGTTACGACCGGAATTGCCGGTCCAGATCTGCTTGACGATCATGGCAGCGTCCTTTGCGACGGAAAACCTTGGAAATCATACCGCCTGAACCGGTGATACGCAGGTCGGACCAGCGCAACCTGTTGATCTGCGAATGAACCCGCCGAGATAACCACCAGTTGATAAGTTGTCGCTCAACGTTCACGACGCGAAAAAGTTACACTGACCGCGTTTTCCCCGTTTCGGCATCGATAGACAGTGTCTCTTTCAATAGGAGGATATCCATGTACGCCGTCGTGGTTCCGCTCAAGGTGAAGCCCGAGATGCGCGAGAAGTTCCTGGCCGCGGCGCTGGACGATTCGACCTGCTCGGTGCGCGACGAGCCAGGCTGCCTCCGCTTCGACGTGCTTCAGGATAACACCGACCCGAACAAGTTCTTCTTCTACGAGGTCTACCTCGACGAGAACGCCTTCAAAGCCCACCAGGCGAGCGCGCACTATCCGCGCTGGCGCGCCGCCGCTGCCGAGGTCCTGGCGGAGCCCACCAAAGCCAGCCGCTGCACGACGATATTTCCGAAGGAATACAAGTAGAGAGAATCCTTACGGGGTCAGAGAATCCTTACGGGGTCGATTTGTCTGGCAGCTAACTAACTGTGAGCACGCGAGAATGTGGCTCCTCATCCCTCATCCCTCATCCCTCATCCTTCGGGCTCATAGCCGCGCGTCGTCGATCGGCACGCCCAGCCAGTACTGGCCGACCAGCTCGTAGTGGGCGAGGCGGCCTTGCACGTGCTGGGTAATCACGTGGATGTCCTGAAAGTGGCGCTGGATCAGGTTGCCGTCAAAGGCGGCGGTCGCGCCGCAAGCACTGTAGATGCTCTCGATGAGCTGGGCGGCCAGGCGTATGGCATGCGTCGCGGCCAGGCGCAGGACCGCGCGCCGCTCCAAACTCACCGCCCCCGTCGAGGTGGCCTCGTGCCAGAGTTCGCAGACCGCCTCCATGAGAAAGGCGCGCCCGGAGCGCAGGGCGGCTTCGGCCTGACCGACGGTGAACTGGGTGAGCGGCTGGTCGCGGAGCAGCCCCTGCATGTAACGCGGTGTCTTCGCGCCGGCGAGGTCGAAGAATGCGTCGAGGCAGCTGCGCGCCAGGCCGAGAGCGACGGCGGCATCGCCCGCCGCGAATGACAACGTGAACGGTATCTTGTAGCGCGCGCCGCCGCTCACTTGCGGCGCGCCCTTGACGAGGACGGTGCGCTCCGCCGCTACGAAGACATCCTTGACCTCGAAGTGATGGGTGCCGGTGCCGCGCATGCCCCGCGTGTGCCAGGTGTCGAGCAGTTCGGCCTGCGCGACCGGCACCAGGAGATACCGCGCTTCCGCGTTGCCGTCCTGCATCCTGAGTGCGCCGTTCTCGATGACTTGCGCGTGCGCCGCGATCCAGGAGGCGTGCCGGCAACCGGTGCTGAAGCCCTGGCGGCCGGTGACGCGGTAGCCTCCCGCTACCACTGTGGCCTGCGCGGTAGCCCCTGGGCTGTTCGCCACCACGCTGCGGGGCGTATCGATCCAGATCGCGCGGGCCACGTCCTGCGCCATTCGGGCCGCCATGGTAGCGAAGGTCGCGCCCTGGTTCACGGCCCAGGCCGTGCTGGCATCGGCTTTTCCGATCTCCTCGATCACCTGCACGTAGGCCGGAAAATCGAGCTCGCTGCCGCCGATGGCGCGAGGCACGGCCAGATGAAACATGCCGGCGTCGGCCAAGGCGTTGAAGAGCGGCCGCGGCAGCTCGCGAGCCGCGTCGATCTCGTCAGCGCTCGCGCGTATCAACGGCCCGAGCTCCCGCGCGGCATCCAATGGAGATACGGGTGAGGCAGACACGGCTGGGAGACTCAGCGACACTCCCGCGAGTGTCCTGAATCCATGGCTCGCAGTCAATCCTGAAAAGATC
>CAZCGD010000398.1:0-3125 GCA_964498105.1 uncultured Streptomycetaceae bacterium | reverse complement strand
CTACTTCGACGGGTCCGGGCCTTGCTTCCGATTGCGCTGCCCGTCCTCGGCGTCTCGCAGGCGCGTGTGCAGATGCCAGAACAGCACCACGATGAGCGTGGCGTTCATGGCGTAAATGCCGATCGCCGTGCGCACGACCTCGCCCAGGGAATCGCCCGACGCATGCGGGGGCAGGAAGAAATAGTCGCCCAGCAGCAGACCCGCCAGCGCCGCCAGCAGTCCCGGCCCGAGCCCGCCATACCACGCGGCGATGATGGTGGCGGAGGTGAAAAAGCCGAACGGTATGCGATTGTCGAGCGTGCCGTAGATACCGTAGCGCACACCGAACGCCACCAGCACCGCGGCAACGGCGACGGCATATTTTTGCAAGGGCGTAGGGTTGTTGAGTCGCATGGAGGGGGTCCGAACGGGGTTGGCCCATGATACACCGCATGCGGCACGCCGGCGCAGAGGGTCCGTTGCGTGTGTTTCACCATGTCAGGGGCTCTTACGCTTCCACGATACGAACGCGCGGCGTGACCGCGCACATCAACTGGTAGCCCACGGTTCCCGCCGCCTCGGCCACCCGCTCGATGGCGACGTCCTCGCCCCACAGCACGACGCGCGCGCCGACCCCTGCTTGGGGCAGGTCCGAGAGGTCGACGGACAGCAGGTCCATCGATACGCGGCCGATGGTGCGGGTCATCCTGCCGGCCACCCCAACCGGCGTTCCGCTGGGCGCGTGGCGCGGATAGCCGTCGGCGTAGCCGCAGGCAACGACCCCGATCCACAGCGCCCGCTCCGCCCGGAACACCCCGCCGTAGCCCACCGTGTCGCCGGGCTTCAGCTGCTGGGTCGCGATGATGCGGCTCTCGAGCGTCATGGCGGGGCGCAATCCCGCTTCGTCCCCGGTCTTTCCCGGAAACGGCGAGCAGCCGTAGAGCATGATGCCAGGGCGCACCCAGCCTGCATGGGTCTCGGGGTAGCGCAGGATGGCGGCGGAGTTGGCAAGGCTCAGCGGCAGCTTGTCGCAACCTGGCAGCCGGCGCAGGCTCTCCATCTGCCACGCCACCCCACGCTCTTCGTCGGCGTTCGCAAAATGCGTCATGAGCGTGATGGACGCGACGCCCGGATTGCGCTGCAGCCGTTCCAGCGCCTTCGCGTAATCCCCGGGGGTGAACCCGAGCCGGTTCATGCCGGTGTTCACCTTGAGCAACACGTCGAGCCTCGCGCCGTGGGGCAACCCGTCGAGCGCCGCGATCTGCTCCAGGCTGTGAACCGCGGTGGCGAGGTTGTGCTGCACCAGCACCGGCAGCTCACCGGGCTCGAAGAAACCTTCCAGCAGCACGATGCGCTGCCGGAATCCCGCTTTGCGCAGCTCGACCGCGGCATCCAGTTCGACCAGACCGAAGCCGTCCGCGTCCGCCAGCGCTGCTGCCGCGCGCACCCGCCCGTGGCCGTAGGCGTTGGCTTTGATCACGGCCAGCACCTTGGCAGCGCGCGCGTGACGGCGCACCACCGCGAGATTGTGCTTCAGCGCGGCGGAGTGAATCGTGGCGAATATCGGGCGAGCCATTCCATGTTCCAAGTTCCAGGTTCCAGGTTCCAGGTTCCAGGTTCCAGGTTCCGGGTTCCGAGTTCAAAGTTCAAAGTTCCAGGTTCCAGGTTCCAGGTTCAAAAATCCAAAACTGGAACGCTCGAATCAAAACCCGCTCCAACTTTGGTTGCCCCTTGAACTTTGAACCTTGAACCTTGAACCTTGAACTATCCGATTATGAGACCCACTGGAAAAGGGTTGATATTCAACCACATTTCGCATGATCTGTGGTATAAAAACGCAGCCGTGAGACCCAGAATGAAGGAGGAGAAATGAGGCAGGAAGTGGATAGGGCCCGCAGCGTGGGCATTGCCACCTCGCTCCTCCCGTTCGGCGCCTGTTGTCGTCCCCTTTTCCCTTTTGCCTATTGCCTTTTGCCTTTTGCCTTGAAGTAGGCCCCGCCCGGATTGCGCATGCCCTTCGGCTTCTACATCATCATGGCGGCGCAGTTTTTTTCATCGCTCGCCGACAACGCGCTGCTGATCGCCTCGATCGCGCTGCTGATCCAGATGGCTGCGCCGGAATGGATGACGCCGCTCCTCAAGTTCTTCTTCACCGTTTCCTACGTTGCGTTCGCCGCCTTCGTCGGCGCGTTCGCGGACTCGATGCCGAAGGGCCGCGTGATGTTCATCACCAACATGGTGAAGATCGCGGGCTGCCTGATGCTGTTCTTCTTCGCCTGGAACGCGGCGCCCGGTGCTACTTCCTACGGCCCGATTCTGTTCGCCTATGGGATCGTCGGGCTCGGCGCAGCGGCCTACTCGCCGGCCAAGTACGGCATCCTGACCGAATATCTGCCGCACCACAAACTGGTCGTCGCCAACGGCTGGATCGAAGGGCTGACGGTGCTCTCCATCATCATCGGCACCTTGCTCGGCGGCGCGCTGATCGCCCCGGAAGTCGCGGCACACCTGCTCGCAATCGACATCCCGCGCATTGATACCGGTATCGACTCCGCGCCCGAGGCGGCGATCCTGGTCATCATCGTGTTCTACGCCATCGCCGCCGCCTTCAATCTCTACATCCCCAACACCGGCGTGGACCACCGGGCCCCCAGCAAGAATCCGCTGTTCCTGATCCACGAGTTTGCGCACTGCGTGAAGCTGCTGTGGGCCGACAAGCTGGGGCAGATCTCGCTCGCCACCACGACGCTGTTCTGGGGAGCGGGCGCGACGCTGCAGTTCATCGTGATCAAGTGGGCGGCGGTCGCGCTCGGCTACACGCTGTCGCAGGCCACCATGCTGCAGGGGATCTGCGCCGCGGGCATCGCGGCGGGCGCCATAATCGCGGCGAAAACCATCCCGCTCAGCCGGGCGGTCAATGTGGTCCCGGTCGGCATCGCGATGGGGGTCATCGTCAGCGTGATGATCTTCGTGAGGAGCCTGGCCGTCGCCATCCCGTTGATGGTGCTGATCGGCGCGCTGGCTGGCTTCTTCGTGGTGCCGATGAACGCGCTGCTGCAGCATCGCGGGCACATCCTGATGGGCGCGGGTTCGTCGATCGCGGTTCAGAACTTCAACGAAAACCTCTCCATCCTCGCGATGCAGGG
>CAZCGD010000397.1:0-2620 GCA_964498105.1 uncultured Streptomycetaceae bacterium | reverse complement strand
AATCGCGCCTTCCAGGCGCGGTCGACCGGACACGAAGGACACGAATAAAGATCAAGACAAGTGTGAACCGCCAAGGCGCCAAGACGCCAAAGAACGAGGACGGGGAACGCACCCGGTCCGCCTTTCGCCTTTCGACTTTCGCCTTGTCTAGCAGGTGGCGTAAGATTGCCATATACCCCGGTCGCCAGAAATCGGGGGCTCAGCGCATCCGAGTCCATTCCAGGGAGGAGTCCCGTCATGTCGTCGCACAACCGGAACATCTATCGCCGCCGTTTCCTGCAATTCCTCGCCGGCAGCCCGCTGCTGGCCTACGGAGGGCTCGAGGCCCTGGGCGCCGACGGTGGCCCCAAGGCGGGCATCAAGCTGGCCGACCCCATCATGTGGGCGCCGCTCAAGACGGAAGACCTGATCAAGTCGCCCAAGGAAGCGATCAACGTGTTCGATTTCGAGCCGGTGATGCGCCAGAACGTCCCGCCGGCGCATTTCGGCTACATGGCCTCGGGCATAGACGACGAGGTCACGCTGCGGGCGAATCGCGAAGGCTTCCTCAAGTTCCAGCTGCGCCCGCGCCGCCTCGTGGACGTCAGCAAGGTGGACATGAGCACCGAGATCCTCGGCGTCAGATACCCGACGCCGATCATCCTCGCGCCGGTCGGCGGACAGCAGTCCTTCCATGCGGAAGGCGAGCTTGCCGTCGCCAGGGCGGCAAAAGTAGGAAACCACCTGCAGATACTCTCGACCTCCACGAACAACGGGCCCGAGGACGTCATCGCCGCGCGCGGCGCCCCGATCTGGTTCCAGCTCTACGCCACCAACCGGTGGGAGGTCGCCAGGGCCTTCGTGATGCGCGCGGAAAAAGCCGGATGCCTCGCTGTCGCGGTGACGGTGGATCGCTCCGGCGGCCGCAACCAGGAGACCCTGTTCCGGCTGCGCCCCACCGACACGCGCGATTGTGCCGTTTGCCATGACCGGAGCAGCCAGGAAGCCCAACGCAAGCGCCGGGCCATGTATCAAACCCCGGGCATCGATCTCACCGGGCTCACCAACACCCAGTCCTCCGCCATGACCTGGGATTTCATGAAGCGGTTGCGCGACACTACCAAGATGAAGATAGTGATCAAGGGCATACTCGCGTATGAGGACGCAGCACTCGCCGCCGACGCCGGCGTCGACGCGATCATCGTCTCCAATCACGGCGCGCGCAGCGAGGATTCGGGGCGCTCGACCATCGACGCGCTGCCGGAAATCATTGAGGCCGTGAATGGCCGCATGCCGGTCCTGGTGGACAGCGGCTTCCGTCGCGGCAACGACATCGTCAAGGCACTGTGCATGGGAGCGACCGGCGTGTGCGTCGGCCGGCCCTACATCTGGGGGCTGGGCGCTTTCGGCCAGCCGGGCGTCGAGCGCGTGCTCGAGCTGCTGCGCATCGAACTGCGCGCCGCCATGCAGCAGGTCGGCGCGCCGACGATCAAGCACCTGGTCCCGGCGATGGTGCGGCGGACCTGAGGACTAGAACCGGTCTCAAACACACCACGGAATCACACAGACAAGAACCCGACCTCGTTAACGGCGCCGTAACCATTCAAGAATTTCTGTGTGGTTCCGTGTGGTTCCGTGGCTATAATCGTTTTTTGAGTTGGCTTCTGGTAGTTTTCCGCAGTCAAACAAGGAGGAGAAAAAATGAAACGCAACTCAGCAATAGCAGCGGCGCTGCTCGTTACCGCTTTTACCGTAGCCGGCTGCGCAACCATGCAGTCCCTTACCGGGTGGACCACCCTGCTCGACGGCCCCAAGGGGTACGATGACTTCGACCGCGTCGGCTCGTCCAACTGGGCGGTGGTGGACGGCATCGTCCAGGCTGACAAGAAGGCCGGCAAGGACAACGGCTTCCTGGTATCAAAGACCTCCTACACGGACTTCCAGCTCCGGGTCGAGTTCTGGGCCACCGACGACGCCAACAGCGGCATCTTCATGCGCTGCCAGAATCCCAAGGTCATCACCGACAAGAGTTGCTACGAGGCGAACATCTTCGACCAGCGCAAGGACCCCTCCTTCGGCACGGGCGGCATCGTTCATTTCGCCAAGATCATCGGGCCCATGCAGAAAGCGGGCGGAAAATGGAACCTGTACGAGATCACCGCCAAGGGCCCGAACATCGTCGTCGTGCTGAACGGCGTCAAGACGTCCGAACTTAATCACACCCAGTTCACCAGCGGGCCGATCGCGCTCCAGCACGGCTCGGGCGTGATCAAGTTCCGGAAGGTGGAGATCAAACCGCTCTGACAAAAATGGGGGCCACGGCCCCCATTTTTCGGTGACGAGTGACGAGTCGCCCGCATAGCGGGACTCACCCGTCCGTCATTCCCGCGGAGGCGGGAATCTAGCCCGTATCACCTGGGTCCCCGCCTGCGCGGGGACGACGCCTTTTTTTGCTCATCACTGATCACGCATTTTCAGCTATTCCGCCTTCATGCCGGATTCCCTGATGACCTTCCCCCACTTCGCGACTTCGGTGCGGACCTTCTCGCCGAACTGCTCGGGCGTGGAGCCGGCCGGCTCGAGGTCGGTGGTGGAGAACCGCTCCTTCAACTCGGGATGCGCGAGCGCTTTCGCCGCGGCC
>CAZCGD010000396.1:0-1672 GCA_964498105.1 uncultured Streptomycetaceae bacterium | reverse complement strand
CGGACAAGATGATCGCCGCGCTCCACGACGATACCGTGGATGTGACCCACGTCGCCACGACGTTTCTCGTGCGCGCCGCGCTCGCGGGCTCGGACGCCGTGGCGATCGCCGCCGAATTCAACAACCCCATCTACTCCCTGGTCGCGCAGCCCGAGATCGGGAAGATCGCCGATTTGAAGGGGAAGCTCGTGGGGATGGCCGACCCGGCCGGCAGCATCGCGATCTCCATGCGCAAGCTGCTCGCCCTGCACGGCGTGCGCGAAAGTGATATCCGGGTGAAGACCATCGAGGGCACGCCGACCCGGTTGAACTGCCTGCGGCGCGGCGAATGCGCCGCCGTTCCGCTCGGGCAGCCGCAGGATCTGGTCGCCCAGAGCGAGGGCTACCGGATGCTGGGATTTTCCACCGAAGCGGTGCCGGAATTTCTCTACACGGTGACGGCGGCGCGCCGCTCGTGGGCGGCGGCAAACAAGGACACGGTGACGCGCTACGTGCGCGCGCTCGCCGCCTCGTTCAGGATCATTCGCGATCCCCAAAGACGCGATGCGGTGGTGAAGGCGATCGTGGATACCACCGGAGTCTCGCCGGCCATCGCCGAGCGCACGCTCGCGCTTTATTTCGAGCCCGGCCGCAACGTCCTGCCCCGGCAGGGCGAGATCAACCTCGCGGGCCTCACGCAAGTGATCGCGTTCATGGGCGAAGCAGGCCAGTTGAAGGCGCCGCTGCCGGCCCCGGAGCGCTTCGTCGACCTGCAGTACCTGCGGCTGGCGGGCATACGGTAGGTCTCCAGCAACCGAAGTCATCAAGAAGGGCAACATCAGGATAGACTGACCGGAGAACCGTAACTGGACGGACCCGCGCCTGGGACCGCCCCTTTTTCCAATACCAAAATGATGAGGCCTGAAATGCGATCCGCCAAATCGAAGACCATAGTTTGTTTCGCAGCTTCCGCAGTTCTTGCCGCCGCCAGTCTGCCGACTCTGGCGCAGGCGCCGGCACCCGCGCCGGCCGCCCATGCGCCGGCGCCACCGGTCGTCAAGGAAGGCACGACCGTCAAGATCTCGCAGCACGTATACCTGATTCCAGACGAAAAAGCCGCCATGGTCCCCAACGTCGGCATCATCGTCGGCAGCAAGGCGACGCTGGTGGTGGACCCGGGCATGGGCGTCAGGAGCGGCGAAGTGGTGCTGCGGGAGGCGCGGAAAATCAGCAAGAACACCGAGTTCTACATCGTCAACTCGCATTTTCACCCCGAGCACACGACGGGCGAAGCGGCGTTTCCCGCCGGCGCGAAGGTGGTGCGCGCCGTGGCGCAGCAGCAGGATATCGACGAGATGGGCCTCAAATGGGTGAAGAATTTCAGCAGCCGCTCCCCGGTGATCGCCGAGGTGCTGCAGGGCATCACGGGCTTCCGCGTGCCCGCCGAGCTGTTCGAGAAGGAGAAAACGCTGGACCTGGGCGGCGTGCGCGTGCGGGTGTTGAGGCTCGGGCCGGGCCACACGCGAGGCGACACCGTGGTGTTCGTCGAGGGCGACCGCGTGCTGTTCTCCGGCGACCTGGCGATGAAGCACCTGTTCCCGGCCTTCGCCACGCCGCAATCGAGGAGCCAGTCCTGGCTGACGAGCCTCGACCAGCTGGACGCCCTCAAGGCGCGCACCGTCATCGGCGCCCA
>CAZCGD010000395.1:0-1993 GCA_964498105.1 uncultured Streptomycetaceae bacterium | reverse complement strand
TACCCCAGCAAGGCGATACGCGTTGTGGTCGCGTTCGCCCCCGGCGGCATCGCGGATTTCGCGGCGCGCAGCGTGTCGCAGAGGCTTTCGGAAACGCTGGGCGTGCCGGTGGTCGTCGAGAACCGCGCGGGCGCAGGCGGCATCACCGGGGCCGAAGTCGTCGCCCGGTCGGCGCCGGACGGCTACACGTTGCTGGTGACGAGCATCTCGCACACGATCAACCCCAGCGTGCGGAAGAACCTGCCGTTCGACGCCGTGAATGACTTCGCCGCGGTCACCCTGATCGCGGATGCCCCCAATTTCCTGGTGGTTCACCCGTCCCTGCCGGCAGGATCGGTCAAGGAGCTGGTGGCGCTCGCCCGCGCCCGGCCCGGCCAGATGACCTACGCCTCCTCCGGCGCCGGCACCTCCACGCACCTCTCGGGCGAGTTGTTCAAGTCGCTCGCGCGAATCGACATCGTTCACGTGCCCTACAAAGGCGGCGGACCCGCTGTCATCGACTTGATCGGCGGGCACGTGCTGATGATGTTCTCCACGCTACCCTCGGTGCTGCAGCAGGTCCGGGGCGGAAAGCTGCGCGGGCTCGCGGTCACCGGCGGGCGGCGCTTTCCCGCGGCTCAGGAGTTCCCGACCATGATCGAAGCCGGCATCCCGGGCTACGAGGTCAGCGGCTGGAGCGGCTTGTTCGCGCCGGCGGGCACGCCCAGGGAGGCGGTCGGCCGGCTCGCGGGCGAGATCGGGAAAATCCTGCGGGCGCCGGAATTGAAAGAGCGTTTCTTCGTCCAGGGCGCCGAGCCGGTCGGCAACACGCCCGAGGAATTCGCCGCTTTCGTAAGGTCGGAGATCGCGAAGTGGAAGAAGGTCGTGGAGTCGAGCGGCATGCGCGCCGACTGATCGCGGGCGGGCCGTTCAGCCCGGGCCGATGGCGGTCGCCGTGGCGGCTACCCGCCGCGCACTGCGGAGAAGCCGCCGTCCTTACAAATAATGCTGCACGCCTTGCAGGCTGGGAGGAAAAAACAGCTCCTCGATGTTCGGCCTGCTCGCGATCATCCCCTGGTCGCACACGTAGCGAACGGCCGCTTCCAGCGCCGTGCGGTTGTCCTCGAGGCCGTACGGCCACGGATCCCGGCCGAGCACCGCTTCCTGCTCCCGCAATAAGTCCGGCATCCACGCCAGGGCGGTATTGCGCGGATTGCGCAAGCGCGCGTAACAAAGCTCCTTCGCCTCCTGAAACGCCTGCATCACGCTCACTGCGACCCATGGGTGCTTCTCGAGGATCGCGTTCCTGATGACGACCGTGTGCATGATCGGGAAGATCCCGCTGCGCTTGAAATAATCGATCTCGGCCTGCCGGGGATCGGGAAACAGCAATCCCACCTTCGGCGAGCCGCCGCGGATCGATGGCAGGACTTCCGGATAAAGAGCGGCCTCCAGCTCGCCGTCCAGGAGCATCTGGTCGATGCTCCCGCCCTTGCGCACGCGCTTGACCTTCATCCACGCGGCGGGCTGCAGCGCGACGTCCTCCTCCTCCTGGCACCACCACTCGATGCTGCCCAGATCGACGCCATAGTGATCCTGCAGGATGCCGCGCATCCATAAGCCGGCCGAATTTTGCAGCGTGTCAAGTCCCACTCTGCGGCCATTCAGGTCGGCCGGCCGCTCGATGCCGCAGCCGGTGCGCTTCACCATGTAGCGGTGGCGAAAGCGGCGGTGCGGAAAGACGGGAATCGCGGTGAACGCCCTGGCGTTATCACGGGCGACCAGATAGGAAACGAGAGAAAGCTCGCAGACGTCGAATTCCCCGTGGCGCAGCATGCGCCCGTGCCTTTCGGGCGAGGCCATGGTCAGGACGTCGAACTCGATACCGGGCGCGCGGGCCGTGCCTTCGATCAGGGGATACAACAAATCATAGGGGCCGCAGGCCAGCGAGAGTCTGAGTGTGGACATCTTGGAATTTCCGTCCGCGTCAGTTTGGATTGATGCCGGTCGCCTT
>CAZCGD010000394.1:0-1641 GCA_964498105.1 uncultured Streptomycetaceae bacterium | reverse complement strand
ATGCTAACTGCTAAACCAGAATTGGCCACGGAAACACACGGAAACACCCGGACGGGTACGAAAGTTCATACCCAACGAGAACCAGAGCAATTCAGGATCCTTTTCAATCCATGAATTGCCAGTAATTCCGTCGAAGCGCCTGCCCTGTTTTCATTTCCGTGTGTTTCCGTGTGATTCCGTGGCTGAATTCTGCTAGGCTTTTGAACATGCCGACGCTGGACGAACTGATCGTCGCCTTCGACAAGGGCCTGCGCACGGTCTTCGCGCCGGCGCAGTCGCTGCGCGCAACGCCGGGCCAGGAGCTCTCCGAGGCCGGGATGACGGAGGAGCAACGCCGGCTCTCTGCCTCGCTGATGCGGGTCAATCACAGCGGCGAGATCTGCGCGCAGGCGCTCTACCAGGGACAGGCGCTCACCGCCCGCAATCCCCGGGCGAAAGCAGCGCTGGAACAGGCGGCCCAGGAGGAAACCGAGCACCTGGCGTGGACCGAGGGCCGGATCGCGGAACTGGGCGGCCGCAAGAGCCTGCTCAACCCGGTGTGGTACGCGGGCTCGTTTGCGCTCGGCGCGCTCGCCGGGCTGGCCGGCGATCGCTGGAACCTCGGGTTTCTCGCTGAAACCGAGCGGCAGGTGGTCACGCACCTCGACGGGCACCTCGGGCGGCTGCCCGAAGAGGACGGGAGGAGCCGGGCGATCGTCGAGAAGATGAAGGAGGACGAAGCGCGCCACGCCATCAGCGCGGTCGGGCACGGGGCGGCGGAACTGCCGGAACCGGCGAAAGCCGCGATGCGGCTGTCGTCGAAAGTGATGACCGAAACCGCGTTCTGGATTTAACCGCCAAGAAGATCAAAATTCCGAGCGAACCGCCAAGACGCCAAGGCCGCCAAGAAAGGCAAAAGCAATATTTGAACCGCAGAGGCGCGGAGAGAAACAAAAACAGCAACAATGGTGATTGGCAGAAAAGTGGTTTTTACCGAGTCGATTTTCAGTCTTGCTTGGTTCTCTCCCTGTCTCGGCGGTTCGATCCGGTTTGCTTTAGGTTCTATTTGAAATTGCTTCTCTTGGCGGCTTGGCGGTTCAATTCTGGGTTTCACGAATCTCGAAGTCGTGCGTGATCGCGGCGGTCTTCGCCAGCATGGCCGAGGCCGAGCAGTACTTCTCGGCTGTAAGGTGAATGGCGCGCTCGACCTGCTCGCGCTTCAAGCCCTTCCCGGTCACGATGAAATGGAAGTGGATGCGCGTGAAGACCCGGGGCTCCTGCTCCGCGCGATCGGCGGCTATTTCCACCACACAGTCGGTGACCGGCGCGCGGCCTTTCTTCAGGATGTGCACGACGTCGTAGGCAGTGCAGCCGCCGGTGCCGATCAGCACCGTTTCCATCGGCCGCGGGCCCAGGTTGCGGCCCCCGCCCTCGGGCGCGCCGTCCATGACGAACGCGTGCCCGCTTTCGGACTCGCCGACGAAGGCGACGTTCTCCAGCCACTTGATGCGAACTTTCATTCTAGTATCCAGTCAGGGCACGCAGGCGGTACCAGGCGATACCAGCGATCTCGCGAAAGAACCGGCTGCTGTCGGAGAGCGCAATGGCGTCTGGCAGGAAATCGAGCACCGTCAGATCGAAGCCCCCGGTGTATCCGGTCGG
>CAZCGD010000393.1:0-3502 GCA_964498105.1 uncultured Streptomycetaceae bacterium | reverse complement strand
GGTTCGCCTGACAGCACCTCCAGTATCGACTGCGCGTAGTTCTCCCAGTCCGTCGCGACGTGGACGCAGGCGCCGGCCTTCATCCGTGATGCCAGCAATGTAATAAACGGCGGCTGAATAAGCCGCCGTTTATGGTGGCGCTTTTTGGGCCAGGGATCCGGAAAGAAAACGTGCACCCCGTCGAGGCTGGCGGGGGAAATCATGGCCTCGAGCACTTCCACGGCATCGTGCTGGATGATGCGGATGTTGGAGAGTCCCAGCGCGGCGATGCGCTGCAGCAGGCTGCCCACGCCAGGAGCGTGTACCTCGATGCCCAGATAGTCGTTTCCGGGATGGCTGGCGGCGATCCGGGCGGTGGTTTCCCCCATGCCGAAGCCGATCTCGAGGACTTTCGGCGCCGCGCGGCCGAAGACGCGGTCGAGGTCGGGTGCTTCCCGGGAAAAGGCGATGCCGAAGCGCGGCAGCAATTCCACGGAGGCGCGCCGCTGCGCGTCGGTGAGCCGCCCCTGGCGGAGCACGTAGCTGCGGATGGCGCGGCGTGGCGTATTCACGGGACACTAGGAGTTTATCGGACCTAAGAGCCGCTGAACGCCTGAAAAGGCCGTGTTTTCCGATTTGAAGCCGGCCCGTAAAGCAGGTAAGGTTAGCGAACAAAACGCTCAAGGAGGGGCATGGCGGCAAGTGGCGGCGGCAGACTGTTGGCGCGCATCGTCAGACGGGTCGGGCAGACCGCGCCGGCCTATCTCGTGCTGGCAGTGGGCTTGGCCATCTCCTTTGCCGCCTGGCGCTTTACCGAGCAGCGGGTCGGGGGCGAGGCCGAAACCAAATTCCAGCACGACGTTGCGCAGGCCGTGGGAGCGCTGGACCGGCGCTTCCAGGATAACGTCAATCTGCTGAACGGTCTGCGGGGTTTGTTCGTCGCGTCCGATCGGGTTGACCGGGACGATTTCCAGCGCTACCTGTCGGGCCTCAACATCCCGCAGCACTACACCGGCGTCCGGCTGGTGTCGTTCGTGCGCTACGTGCCGCTCTCGGAAAAGGCGGCGTTCGAGCGCAGCGTGCGACGCGATCGAAGCGTGGACCCGCACGGTCATCCCGAATTCGCGATCAAGCCGCCCGGCGTTCGCAACGAGTACATGGTAGTCACCTATATCGAGCCGTTGTTGGGCAACGAGCGGGCCTTCGGCTTCGACGTATTTTCCGAAGCACCGCGGCGCCCCTCAGTGGAGCGCGCCCGCGACAGCGGGCAGGCGACCGCGTCCGAGCCGATCTGGCTTGCCGCCGACCCCGAGAAGCAGATTTCGCTGGCGCTGCGGATGCCGGTTTATCGCAGGGGCCTGCCGGTCACCACCGTCGGGCAGCGCCGCGCCGCTTTCCTGGGCGTGGTCTCGTCCGCGATTCGCGTGGATGACCTGGTCGGCGGCCTGCTGGGCAGGCAACTCGGGAGCGAATTCGACCTTGTCATTCACGACCTGGGGTTTCCAGGAAAGACCTCCCCGGCGGCGGAACTCAGCCGCGACGACCTGGTATTTGACAGCGGCCGGTTGGTCGGCAGGCGGGCGGCGCGGGACGGCGACCGCTCTGCCTTGAGCCAGATGATGACCCTCGACGTGGCGGGACGCATCTGGCGGCTGGAATTCCGCGCCCCCGCCGCGCCGGCTCACGATTCCGGCGGACTGCTGCCGAAGGTGATATTGCTGGGCGGGATCGTGACCAGCCTGCTGCTGTTCGGAGTCGTCTGGGCCCTGCTCGTCTCGCGCGAGCGGGCGCTGAAGCTCGCCGGGCACTT
This sequence comes from uncultured Streptomycetaceae bacterium, assembly GCA_964498105.1. Lineage (GTDB taxonomy): Bacteria > Pseudomonadota > Gammaproteobacteria > Burkholderiales > SG8-41 > SG8-41. The sequence goes on along the minus strand of CAZCGD010000393.1, from coordinate 1,713 downwards.
GAGCATCGTGCGCGCCGCGGAAGGATTGCGGGAACAGCTCGCCTTCATCCAGCAGCTGATCGAGGCGGTGCCGCAGCCGATCTTCTTCAAGGACGCGCAGGGGCATTACCTCGGGGTCAACGCGGCGTGGGAGAAGTTCTTCGGCATACCGCGCGAGCAGTTCATCGGCAAGTCCGTGTTCGAGCTCTTTCCCAACAGCCCGGACGTGGCCAGGAAGCACCATGCCAAGGACCAGGAGCTGTTCGCCGCGCCGGGCAGCCAATCCTACGAGGCGGCCATCGTCGGCGCGGACGGCAAGCCGCACTACACCATCTACAACAAGGCGACGTTCAACAAGTCGGACGGCGGCGTCGCGGGACTGATCGGCACCATCACCGACATCACCGAGCAGAACCGCGCCGAGGAGCAGATCCGGCACATGGCGCACCACGACGCGCTGACGCTTCTGCCCAACCGCATGCTGCTGCACGACCGCATCGGGCAGGCGATCGCGCAATCGCAGCGCAACCGCGACGTGCTCGCGCTGCTGTTCATCGATCTCGACCGCTTCAAGATGGTCAACGATTCCCTGGGCCACGCGGTCGGCGATCGACTGCTGCAGGCAGTCGCCGAGCGTCTGGGGGCCTGCATGCGGGTCTCCGATACGATCGCCCGCATCGGCGGCGATGAATTCGTCGTGCTGCTCTGCGGCCTTGACCAGCCCGAGGACGCGCGGCAGGTGGCGCAGAAGATCCTCGATGCGCTGGCGGTGCCCGTGACGATAGACGGCCACGAACTGAACATCACGCCCAGCATCGGCATCTGCGCCTATCCGCATGACGGCGACGACGTAGAAACGCTGATGCGCAACGCCGATACTGCGATGTATCACGCCAAGCAGATGGGCCGCAACAACTGCCAGTTCTTCACCCAGGCCATGAACGATGCCGCGCAGCAGCGGCTGCAGATGGAGAACGACCTGCGACATGCCATCGAGCGCGGCGAGTTCGTCCTGCACTACCAGCCGCTGATCGACCTGAAATCGGGCGCGATCGTCGGCTTCGAGGCGCTGGTGCGCTGGCGGCATCCCCAGCGCGGCATGGTCCCGCCGTCCCAATTCATCGCGGCGGCGGAGGAAACCGGCCTGATCGGGCCGCTCGGCGAATGGGTGCTGCGGGAGGCCTGCGTGCAGGCGACCGCCTGGCGCGGGGCGGACTACCCGCCGCTGCAGGCGGCGGTCAACTGCTCGGCGCAGCAGTTCGGCCGCGAGGGCTTCGTCGAGATCGTGACGCGCGTCCTCGGCGAGACCGGGTTCCCGGCGGCACGCCTCACGCTGGAGCTCACGGAAAGCGTCATCCTCGAGCGCTCGGAGGCGGTGATCGCCTGCTTCCAGGCGCTCGACGACATGGGTGCGCGCATCTCGATCGACGACTTCGGCACCGGCTATTCAAGCCTCTCCTACCTCAAGCGGCTCTCGATCCACCAGTTGAAGATCGATCAGTCCTTCGTGCGCGACATCAGCAGCGACCCCGACGATGCCGCCATCGTCAGCGCCATCATCGCGATCGCCCACAGCCTCGGCCTCGAGGTGGTGGGGGAGGGGGTGGAGACCGTCGAGCAGCTCGGCTTCCTACGGTCGCTGGGCTGCGACACGGCGCAGGGTTACCTGTTCAGCAAGCCGCTGCCGGCGGACGAGTTCGCGCGGCTGCTGGTGGCGTGGAATCCGCAGGCGCA
>CAZCGD010000392.1:0-4565 GCA_964498105.1 uncultured Streptomycetaceae bacterium | reverse complement strand
CCGCGGTGGGCGATTCGATCACGAATATACCACGCCGTATTATCAGAGTTTACTGCTCCCGCCCCACCTCCATCCAGTTCCCGCGGAATTGGCCGATTAGCGCACAATAGGCCGCTTGAAGCATGCCACCCGGTCACGCTAGCTGGTCCCGGTACGCCGACCCGCCGCTCACTTACCACGCGGTTCCCGACATCGTCTGAACTGCCATACGCAAAACAAATCCAGAGTAGCCGAGGTGCGGGAAAGAGCTTGCGTTGCTCTGGTCGGTGGAATAGATTATTTCTAGAGCTTTTCACCCACAAAGGGGGCTACCATGAAGTGCAGGTATTGCAGATATTTGCGCGCGATTGCCTGGGCAGCCAGTTTGTCGCTTGCGGCGGGGGCGTCGGCGCAGCAGCTTTCGCCTAATGGCGTCAAGACACTGGTGCCTGCGGGCGCGATCAAACCGACCGGAACCTGGAACCTGGGCACACGCGCCGGCGACTTCGTCTTTGTGGCCGGCATGCGCGGCATCGATCCAAAAACCAATACTTTGGTGCAAGGCGACGAGGCGCGCACGATGCAGGCGTTCCTAAACATGAAGCTGATTGCGGAATCAGAGGGCGCGACACTGCGCGATGCGGTGCGGCTGGTCGTCTATGTAACCGACATGTTCCGCTTTCGGCCGATCGTCAACAAAGTCCAAGAGCAACTTTGGGGCGCAGGCCCTTATCCGCCACGCACCATCATCGAGGTAGACCGCCTCAATCAAGACGACATCGTCGAGATCGAAGGCACGTTCTACGCGCCGCTCAAGCGTTGAGCGCCGCCGCAGTTCATGATTCCTGTTCCGCGAAAAAGTTACGCTGGCCGCATTCATCCCGGTTATCGCGGTCTATGCCTGCTTGCAGGGCTCGCAATCGGTGCGGGATCACTGCCAGCAATGGCGCAGTCCTGGCCCGCAAAGCCGATCCGCTGGATCAGCCCTTTCGCCCCGGGCGGCGGTGCGGACTTCACCTCGCGCGCGCTCGCGCAGAAACTGGCACCGGTGCTCGGCCAGCAGATCATCGTCGACAATCGAGGTGGTGCGGGCGGCATGGTCGGCGTGGACCTGGCGGCAAAGTCCCCGCCGGACGGCTACACGCTGGTGCTGGGGACGATCGGCCCGATCGCGATCAATCCGAGTCTGTATTCAAAGATGCCGTACGACGTGCAGCGCGATCTTGCGCCGATCAGCCAGACTGCCGTCGCCGTAAACGTGCTGATCGTACATCCTTCGCTGCCGGTCAGGTCGGTCAAGGATCTGATCGCCATCGCCAAGGCGCGTCCGGGTGAGCTGAACTACGGTTCATCGGGCTCGGGTGCGGCCGATCATCTGGCGGGCGAGCTGTTCAACACCATCGCGGGCGTGAAGATGGTGCACGTCCCCTACAAAGGCGGGGCGCCGGCGATACTCGACCTGGTCGGAGGCAACATTCAACTGATCTTCTCGACGGTGTCATCCGCGAAAGGTGTTATCGACGCGAAGCGAGTTCGCACGATCGCCATTGCGGGCAGCCAGCGGTTCGAGCTCATGCCCGATCTGCCCACGGTGGCGGAGGCTGGTCTCAAGGGATTCGCAACCGACAACTGGTATGGCGTATTTGCGCCGGCCGGCACGCCCGTGGCGATCATCAATCGCCTGCATGCCGAAGTGGTGAAGGCGCTGGTGGCGCCGGATCTGAAGAAGCAACTGCTCGATCTCGGTATCGTTACCACGTCGAGTGCATCACCTGCCGCGTTCTCCAGCTACATTGCGAGCGAGACGGAGAAGTGGGCCAGGATCACCCGGGCCGCCGGCATCAAGGGCGAGTAATCACGCGTAAATCGTGACTCAGCTCAGCGTACGCTGTATCCACTGCGCGAAGGCGAACAGCTCCCGATCGCGATCACGGCGTGCGATGAGCTGGACGCCGACCGGCAACCCGTTCGGACCCCGCAGGACGGGAAGCGTGACGGCCGGCACATGGGTCGAAGTCCAGATGGTGCAGAAGCCGGTGAAGCCGGTCGAATGAAGTCCCACTGGTGCTTCGCCCGCGGCAGCCGGGGTCAGCAGCACGTCATAGTTCTCGAAGAATTGATCAAGCGTGTGCCGGCACGCGGCGAGAAATTCGCGTGCCTCGCGATAGCGCTCGAGGTTCGTGGCCATGCCGTCTTTCAGCCGTCCGTTCCGAAGCGTTTCGCTTATCTCGTTCCAGTGCTGCTCGATCTCCCAGGTGAAGTTCCGCGTGAACTCGAAGCTCGACACCGCGCGATGCGCATCGGGGATGCGCGTGAATCCCGGGGGTAGCACGGCATCTTTCACCGCAGCACCGGCGCGCGCGAGCTGGGCCGCAGCATCCTCCAGCAGGCGTTGAGTGGTGCTATCGGCGTTGTCCCACAACGAAGTACGGCAAAAGCCAATACGTGGCTTGGCGACTTCCGCCGGCAGGGGCTTGGAATCGGCGCCGAGGAGGACGTCGCGCAGCAGCGCGATATCCTCAACCGAGCGCGCCATCAGGCCGAGCGTGTCGAGCGACCCGGCCGCTTCCAGCACCCCCGACAGGCGTAGATCACCCCAGGTCGGACGATAGCCGATGATGCCGCAGAACGACGCGGGGCGTATCGTCGACGCCGTCGTCTGCGTGCCGAGCGCGAGCGGCACCATCCTGTCGCCGACGGCCGCAGCCGATCCGCTGGATGAGCCACCGGGTGTGCGGGCAGGATCGTGTGGATTGTGCGTCTTGCCCGGATGCAGGTTTGCGAACTCGGTCGTCACCGTCTTACCGAGCAGCACGCCGCCCGCCTTGCGCATCAGGGCAACACACGCGGCATCACGGCCCGGACGGTGTCCTCGATGTATCGGGCTGCCGTACTCAGTCGGCATGTCGTGAGTGTCGATGATGTCCTTGACGCCGAAGGGCACGCCGAACAACGGGCCGCGCGTTGCGGCGCCTCGATCCAGCGCCCGGGCATGAGCCAATGCCGCTTCGGCATCGAGATGTTGCCAGGCTTCCACAGCCGGTTCGCGTGCGGCGATGTGCTCCAGACACGTGCAGGTGACTGCCTCGCAGGTCAGGTTTCCGGCTCGGGTGGCGGTGGCGATCTGGCTCGCCGTCCATTCATTCAGGCCCTGCGGGATTGCGGTATCCATGGTGTCGATCTCGAAACAAGTGGATGACGAAAAGGGGACGCACACCATTTCTAATCAGAGTTTACCGCTTCCGCCCCGCCCCGTGGGCGACCCTCTGCACCGCTGAGAGGAGTTACTCGAGGACGCTGCGACTGCCGAGGTGGATCTCGGCGTTGACCAGCATGCCGGGAACCTAGCGCAAAAACATGAGGGCAGCCAAAGCTGCCCTCTATTGCATTACCCGTACAGCCCGCGGCCTGGATGCGCACGGATTGTCCCGGAAGGCTTATCACGCGGGCCGCCGCGGCCCGCGCGATCATGCCAGGACTGCTCAGGGTTTCAACTGCCCGCGGATTTCACCGCCCTTGTTGGCGGCACTGTGGACGTTGACGTAGAGCTCGCCGGCCTTGTAGGAAGTGTATTGCGCGTCGGTCAGCTTCGCACCAGCGGGAACGGTCCACGTGTTGCCGTCGCTGCCTTTGGTGAGGCCAACCGCGACCGGTCCATTCTTTCCCTTCGCGCCGACGTGAATGTGCGCCGCGGTCCCGGCGACTCCGGTGGTCTTGATGCTGCCGCTCACCGACTTGTCGTCTTTCACCGTGATCGTGCCGCTGCCGGATGCCGAGGTCTTGACCGGCGGGTTTTGCTCGGCGCCGCTCAGCGTCACGTTGTCGCCGCTGAAGACGGACTTCGTCGAATCCCACGCCGAACTCATCGTTTCGCACCCGGCCAGCGCGAGCGCCGCCAGGACCGCCGCCGCGGGAATCGCTGCGCGGAACATTCTTGAGACTTTCATTAATCCTCCTATGGGTTGGAACATCAGGACAAAAGCGCGAAAGACACGCTGCCGCGCTCCTGGAGTAAACATCCGCACGTACAAACTATTCCCGTGAAAACATCGCTCGAGGACCAGTCTACGCCTTTGGAGGATGCACAACAACGCACGCCCAAGGTGACATCGCGGACCTGATGCCCGCTTCATACAGGCGCTCGCCCTTCGGCGCGCCCACCCCGCTTCATGCACGACCTTGTGGACGGGCTACAGGAGATACTCCAGCACGCTGCGGGTGCCGAGGTGGATCTCGGCGTTGACCTGCATGCCGGGGACGAGTTGAAAATGGCGCCGACCTACGGACGCGACGACGTGGACTTTCCAGGCTCGATACGGAACTCCGTGTCCGTATCGACGACGCGCCAGCCGGCACGGCGGATCTCGTTGCGCACCAACGCCGCACGGCCCGGCGCCTCCAGATCCACCGCGGCGTACGGCCGCAGGGCATGGGCGTGACCCGCGTTGAGCAGGCAGCGCACAGCGATCTCCCGGTGGCCGGGCATCTGCGAGTGGAGCATATCCAGGCAAATGGCGGGCCTTTCGCTGACCGGCGCGCTGCGGTAGCGCGCGTAGCGCAGCGCGTCCTTGTAGCCGCTGCTCTGG
>CAZCGD010000391.1:0-3287 GCA_964498105.1 uncultured Streptomycetaceae bacterium | reverse complement strand
CCCCCGAATAAACTGACAGAATAATGGCTTAGCCGAGCGCGTCCGCCCAGATGTTGCGCGCCCAGCCCCAGGCGTACTCCCCCTCGGCATCGCTCGCTTTGTCGGACACCCCGCCCGCACCCTTCACCGGCGTAAGCGTCTTCTGGGCCGGATCGTAGGTGTGAATCGAGGCGACGTGCATGGCGGCACGACCGTCGACAAAGCTGTAGCACGTGTTCATGATCACCGGCTCCGGGTGGACCGGCTGGCCCTTCAGCAGTGCGACGACCGCCGCCGCGCAAATCTTGCCGTGCTGGTTGGCCATGCTGGCCGATTTCGGCATGGCCGGCGCAGACAGCGTTGCGTCGCCCAGCACGTGCACGCCCTTGACCGCCACCGATTCACAGGTCAGCCAGTCGATGCCACACCAGCGCTGGTTCGCGGTGATGAGCCCCGTCTTCAGTGCGATATCGCCTGCCCGGTGCGGCGGCACCACGTTCAGCACGTCGCCCTTGACGCTGTCGAAAGTGAGCTTCACCGTCATGCCCTTCACGTCCACGTCGGCAAGCTCGCTGTTCGGGCGATAGTCGATCATGCCCTTGTACACCCCGTTCCAGGACTGGAGGAACAGGCCTTTTTTCGACACGATGTCGGGATTGGAATCGAGCACGATGATCTTGGACTTCGGCTTCGCCCGCTTGAAATAGTCCGCGACCTGGCACACGCGCTCGTACGGCCCCGGCGGGCAGCGGTACGGCGCCATCGGTATATGGAACACGAATACGCCCCCGTCGTGCATCGCCTCGAGCTGTTTTCTCAGAGCCACCGTTTGCGGCCCGGCCTTCCAGGCGTGCAGCACCCGGTTCTGCGCATCCGCGCTTTTCAGCCCCGGGATCGAGTCGTAGATGAAATCGATTCCGGGCGAGACGATCAACCGGTCGTAGGAGAGCGTCTTGCCGCCGGCGAGCCGCACCTGGCGCGCGCCCGCGTCCACCGCCACCGCGTCGTCGCGCACGAGGTTCACGCCGCGGCTTCTAAGGCCGTCGTAGCCGAACGTGACGTCGCCGATCTGGGCGTTGCCGCCCAGCACCAGGTTACTCATCGGGCAGGAGACGAACACGTCGTTGCGTTCGACCACGGTGACGTCGATGTCAGGCGCCCACAACTTGATGTACCGCGCAGCGGTCGCCCCGCCGTAGCCGCCGCCGATCACCACCACGCGTCCCGCCGACGGGCCACCCATTCCCGCGCAGCCCGCCACCGCGGCGGTCCCGGTCGAGGCCGCCATCCACTGCATGAATTCGCGTCTGGAAAGTGTCATGGGCATCTCCTCCAATCAAATATTGCGCGAGTGCGTGATCGCGCACTCGCGCCTGTAATCTCCCTTCTCCGCTCGGGAGAAGGGCGGGGATGAGGGGCTAGCGTTGCCGCGCATGCCTGCCACGCTAGTAATTGACCCGCGCCGCGGGTGCGGCAGCAGCCGGCCCCGGCTTGGCGCCGGCAAAATAGCCCGCGATCGCCTCGAGCTGCGGGTCCGTGTAACCCTTCGCCTGCTGGTGCATGATCGTCGCAGGGCGTTTACCCGCCTTGAAGTCTTTCAACTGTTGCAGCAGGTGATTCTTGTCCTGCCCGGCGAGACTGGGCGGGCTCCCGCCGACGCTGCGCCCGTCGGTCCCGTGGCAGGTAAAGCAGGCGGAAGCGAGATTGCGTGCATAGACCGGGTCCTGCGCCCAGGCCGGCGCGGCGGCGCACCCCGCCAACAGCACCGCGGCACAGCCGGCGCGTACAAGTGTAGGTCTCATGGCGTCCCTCCTGAATGACGATGAAGTAACAGCAGCGCCGGATACCGCCGCCGCGAGCAGATTGAGTTTGACTATAAGTTTGTGACCGACGGGCGGGGCCGTCAAGGAGCAGACAAAAAAGCCCCGGATCCTGGGGATTCCGGGGCTTGCCTGTGGCGATCCGGCGCTCAGGCGACGGGAGCGGGTTCCTCGGCGAAAACCAGGCGGATCTTCTCGTCCGGGCCGATATCCACCGTCACCTTGCCGCCGTGGGCGAGGCGTCCGAACAACAACTCGTCGGCGAGCGCGGAGCGAATGGTGTCCTGAATCAGCCGCGCCATGGGGCGGGCGCCCATCTGGGGATCGAAGCCCTTCTTCCCCAGAAATTGCCGCAGCGCGTCAGTGAAGGACGGCTCCACCTTTTTCTCCTCGAGCTGCTGCTCGAGCTGCATCAGGAACTTGTCCACCACGCGCAGGATGACGTCGCGGTCGAGCGAGTTGAACGAGATGGTGGCGTCCAGCCGGTTCCGGAACTCCGGCGTGAACAGGCGCTTGATCTCGGCCATCTCGTCGCCCGACTGCTGGCTCGGCGTGAAGCCCATCGACGACTTGGTGAGCTCGGAGGCGCCGGCGTTGGTGGTCATGACGATGACCACGTGCCGGAAATCAGCCTTGCGCCCGTTGTTGTCGGTCAACGTGCCGTGGTCCATCACCTGCAGCAGGATGTTGAAGATGTCCGGGTGCGCTTTCTCGATTTCGTCGAGCAGCAGCACCGAGTACGGCTGCTTGGTAATCGCCTCGGTCAGCAGGCCGCCCTGGTCGAAACCGATGTATCCCGGCGGGGCGCCGATCAGGCGCGACACGGCGTGCCGCTCCATGTATTCCGACATGTCGAAGCGAATCAATTCCACGCCCATGATGTAGGCGAGCTGCCGCGCGACCTCGGTCTTGCCGACGCCGGTCGGGCCCGAGAACAGGAAGTTGCCGATCGGCTTCTGCGGATTGCCGAGGCCGCTGCGCGCCATCCAGATCGCCGCCGTCAGCGCGTTGATCGCCTTGTCCTGGCCGAACACCACCGCCTTGAGATCGCGGTCGAGCGTCTTCAGCGCGTTGCGGTCGTCCACCGTCACCGTATGCACCGGGACGCGCGTGATCTTGGAGATGATCTCCTCGATCTCGTGCTTGCCGATGATGCGTTTCTGCTTGGCCTTGGGCAGGATCTTCTGCGCGGCGCCCGCTTCGTCGATGACGTCGATCGCCTTGTCCGGCAGATGGCGGTCGTTGATGAAGCGCGCGGAGAGCTCGGCCGCGGCGGTCAGCGCCGAGGGCATGTACTTGATGCCGTGGTGCGCCTCGAAGCGCGACTTCAGTCCCTTCAGGATCAGGATGGTCTCCGGCACGGACGGCTCGAGCACGTCGATCTTCTGGAAGCGGCGTGCGAGCGCATGGTCCTTCTCGAACACGCCGCGGTATTCCTGATAGGTGGTCGCGCCAATGCACTTCAACTGTCCGGACTGCAGCGCGGGC
>CAZCGD010000390.1:0-5546 GCA_964498105.1 uncultured Streptomycetaceae bacterium | reverse complement strand
CTTCCGCTTGAAGCCCGCCAGCGTCTCGGTGATCTTGAACCGCGTCGGGAACGGGAACGAGATGTGCTTCTGAATTATCGCGTCGCGAACGTACTTCTCGATCGGCATGCCCTGGACGATGCCCATGCCGCCAAACAACTCGATGCCCTGCTCGGTCAGGCGCTGAACGGCGGTTCCGACGAACGCCATCGCCATGTACTCGTAGGGCAGGTTCTCAACGCCGCCCTCCGAGATCGCTTCCGGATGGTCCTTCAGCCACGCCGCCGTCCAGAGCAGGCGCCGCGCCGCCTCGAGGTTCATGGCCATTTCGGCCAGGTACAGGCCCACCGCCTGGTGCTTGATGATGAGCTTGCCGCCGGCGACCCGCTCCTGGGTGTACTTGAGCGTTTCCTCCATCGCCGCGCGCCCGAGGCCGAGCGTGAGGGCGGCAATCGTGCAGTGGGTGCCCATGTCGGTGCGGCCCTTGGGCGGCGGCGGGAGGATGAAGCCCTTCGGCACCCGCACGTCGTCGAAGAAGATTTCCGCGTTGTCGCCGACGCGCCGTCCCATCTTGTGCAAGGGGTGGCGCACGAGTCCGGGCGAATCACCCTCGACCAGAAACGCCCTCGGCCCGGCCTCGGTCTGGGCCATGACGACGAGCAGCTTCGCGAGGTAGCCGACGGTCTGGAAGTTCTTCGCGCCCTTGATGATCCACGACCCGTCGGACTGCTCGACCGCCCTGGTCTTGAAGCGGGCGGTCTCGGGCGTCTCCATGAAATAGTCGAAACCGAGGTCCGTATCGGGCTCGTGAATCGCGACCGTTGTGAAGAACAAATCATCGCTCAGGAATTTCGGCAGGAAATAGGCCCTCTGCTCGGGGGTCATGCGCAGCTCGAACCAGTCGCGCGCGCGCCGCGCCGTCAGCATGAAGTAGTAGGCCGTGCCGATCTCGCCGGCGGCGAGCTCCTCGGCGATGAGGCAGGTCGTGAGGTGGTCGGACATGCCCGAGCCGCCGTTCTCTTCCGAGAGCACGAAGGTGCGGAAGCCGAGCTTGGAGCCTTTCTTCAGCAGATCCCACGGGACGCGGTCTTCCCAGTTCGGCTTGGGATCGAGCGCCATGGCGACGGGCTTGATCTCCTTCTGCGCGAAATCGCGCGCCAGCCGCTGGAATTCCCGCTGCTCGTCGGACAATCGGATATCGAACATAATCACCTCGCTCTACAATGGAAGGATACTGACGACACGAAATCCGGAAATGCGGGACAGACTAACAGAATTCCGGGACCGTCTAGCCCGGATTTCTGGAGCACGTATTTTTCCGTATCAATACGTTGCGCAGGTCCGACTCCGCGTTTGTTAACCAAGAGTGCCTAATATAATGAAACGCGCGCGCGCTTCAGTTAGGCCCTCCAAGGAGACATCCATGAAATGGATGATTGCTGCCTGGCTGGTCCTGATGGTCCCTGTGGTTCATGCGGTTGAGTGCGGACCACTCCTCCTGCAAAGCAAGGTCGGTTCCATAAAGGACTCATTGACGGACGCCCTTGGTTTGGTGCGCCGATATCAGAATGTGCTGTTAAATGAAAGAGAACAACTGCTGGCCGGCACGCGGCCAGCTGACAGGCTGATCGAAGCGAGAAATTATGAATTTGACGCGCTGAACAACGCATGGTCAGCCGGTGAAGTCATTCGAGCACGATTGGACACGGTATCGATACTGCTCTCCACCCGGGAATTGATGGTGGACAAGCGAGACCGGATAATTGTGGAGCAACAGCTTTCTTCAGCCGCTGAGCACACCAAACGTTCGGCCGAAACTTCTTATATACAGGCAAACACCTCGCTGACGCGGCTGTCCCGCTCCGGGATGCCCATTGATGTGGCGAGAATGGTATTGAAACTGCGCGATGCCATCGGATCAGTATCGGGAGAGTTTCAGCAGTGCGAATTGCCTAAGTTGCCATCGAGACAACCTCCGACCCCTCAGTAGAAGGAACAATTCGATGCGAAATTTCTACCCAGCACGGTTGCGTAAGGTCACGGTCCTTGCCATCGCACTATCGTTCGCAACTGGCGCGTGGAGCCAGCCGGCATGGCGCCCGGAAAAGGCGGTGGAATTCATCGTGCCCACCGCCGCGGGTGGCAACAGCGACAAGCTGACGCGGCTTGCGCAGAGAATTCTGCAGGAGCGCAAGCTGGTGACGACGCCCTCCGTGGTATTCAACCGCACCGGCGGCAACCAGACGCTGGCGCTGCTCTACACGCTGCAGCATCCGGGAGATCCGCACTACGTCCTGTTGTCGAATCCGGCAATTTTTACAAACGAGCTCAATGGCATCAGCACCCGGCGCTACACCGATTTGACGCCGCTCGCCTTGCTGTTGATCGAGAATACCGTGCTGTCCGTGCGCGCCGGATCCCCCATCAGGAACATGGCTGATCTGTCCGAGCGTCTCAAGGCTGATCCGGACTCCGTGTCGTTCGCGATGCCGGCGCGCGGCGGCCAGCCGCATCTGACGGCGGCTGCCGCGGTACGCGCTGCTGGAATCGATCCGCGCCGGATGAAGGTAGTCGTGTTCAAGGGCAGCGGCGAGTCGATCACCGCGGTGCTGGGAGGGCACGTGGACGTGATGGTGTCATCATCCGGTTCGGTACTGGGGCTGGTGCAGGCGGGGCAGGCGCGCGTGCTTGCCGTCGCCGCCGCGCAGCGGATGGGAGGCATACTCGCCAGCGCGCCCACGTTTCTCGAGCAGGGCATCAATACCACGGGCATAGCCGCGTGGCGCGGATTTCACGGACCGCGGCCGCTGACGCCGGCACAGATCGCGTTTTGGGATGACGCGCTCTCGCAAATGGCCGACGCCGCCGAGTGGAAAAAGAATCTCGAGGAAGGCGATCTTACCCAGCAGTTCATGCGCAGCCGCGACTTTGCCGCCTACCTCGATGCCGAGTACGCGATCACGCGCGCGGTGATGACTGACCTCGGCATCATCAAGTAGTGGCAACAAGTGTCTGTTCCGGGCTTACTGATGTAACAGGCTCCAGGGGCAAATAGAGCGATTTTGCGCATCGGCATGGCGCGCAGTAGGATAGCGCTGGAAACGCGGTCGCAGTGCGAACACATCCTGACGAGGAGGAGACGATGAATTTCCGACCGATGCTCATTGCCGCCGCTGCGTATGTTCTCGCCGTCACCAGCGACGGTATCGCGCAGGGATGGAAGCCTGACAAGCCGCACGTGGAGTTTCTGGTTGGCTCGGGTCCCGCCACCGGACAGGACCGCGTAATCCGGCTGATCGCCGAAGTGATGCAGAGACACTCGCTGATCGCGGCCACGCCGGTCGTCGTCAACCGGCCGGGCGGCGGCGGCAACATCGCGTTTACCCAGATCAGCCAGGCATCCGACAAGGGGCACACGCTGGCGCTGAGCGTGCTCTCGCTCCTGACCAACAAGATCCAGGGCATCTCCGGGATCGGCCACGAGGAGATCACGCCGGTGGCGCAGCTTTTCACCGAGTACACCGCGCTGTGGGTTGCCGCGGGTTCCCCGATCAAGTCGGCCAAGGACCTGATCGCCGAGCTGCGCAGGAACCCTGCGGCCTACAGCATCTGCGTGGCCCCCGGGTTGGGCGCCGCCAACCACGTCGCGTTGATGCTGCCGTTGCGGGCGCTGGGCGTTGACGTGAAGAAGCTGCGCATCGTGGTGTTCGGCGGCTCGCCCGAAGCTTTCGCCGCGCTGCTCGGCGGGCACGTCGATATGGTCGCCGTGTCCGCTTCGAACGGCATCCCGCACGCGAAGGCCGGCAAGATGCGCGCACTCGCCATCACCGCACCGAACCGCCTGCCGGACCTGCTCGCCGACGTGCCCGTGTGGCGTGAACTCGGGGCCGAGGTCGTGGTCGGTAACTGGCGCGGCATCATAGGCGGGAAGGGAATGAGTCCAGCGCAGATCACGTTCTGGGAGGAGGCGATCGCGAAGGCGGTCGAGACGCCCGAATGGAAGGAATATCTGGTGATGGCCTCTGGCGAGCCGCAGTTCATGCGCAGCGGCGAGTCGAAGAAGTTTCTCGATTCCCAGCAGGCACAGATCCGCCCGGTGTTCGTCGAACTGGGGCTCGCCAAGTGACGGACGACTTAGCAGAACCTTTCTCAAGAATAAAAAACAGGAATTAGCCGCAGATTGGCGGCTGATGTCCGGTTCTTGACGCGTCAGCCGACGCGGAACAAGCCGCGCTTCGCCCGATGCAACCGCTCCCAACCCGTCCGCGTGATGCGAATTAGCTCCCCCACCTGCACGCCTGCCTTGTGGTCGCGGGTAATTACGTTCGGCTGCACCACCACCGTCATGTTCTCTTCGAGCGTCATGTCGGGCAGCGGGCCGGACGGGCGGCTCTTGCAGCCGAGGATGGGCTGGAAGTAGCCGCCGCCGAAACCATGCATCAGATCGTCGCAGATCGTGAAGCCGTTGTTCTCGATCACGCCGGTGGCGTCCACGAGATCCTGCATCGTCGCGCCGTGCCGCGCCACCCTGGTGACGGCGTCGAACGTCGCCTCGGCGGTGTCGTAGAGGTCGCGGTATAGTGGCGTCGCGTCGGCGCCGACGGTGTAGGTGCGCAGCACCTGGCCGGCGTAGTCCCACCAGTAGGCCGACAGCTCGCAGAACACCATGTCGCCTTTCGTCACCTTGCGCGGCGAGTGGTGCTGCGGCGGTACGTAGATGTGCGGCTTCGCCATCGAGGTGACGCCGATGTAATGGATCATCGTCGTGCCGCCATGCCCGATGTAGGCGCTCTCGACGATCGCTCCCAGCTCGCGCTCGGTCAGGCCCGCCTTCGTTCCGGCAAGCAGCGCCGCCAGCCCGGCATCGGAGAGCGCCGCACCGATGCGCAGCCAGTCGAGCTCCTCCTCCGACTTGATCATGCGCAGGCGGATGTATTCCGCATCGAGCCCGACCATTTGGAAGTGGGCTTCGAGCTGGCGGTACTTGGCGACCACCAGCGGGCCGATGATGCCGACACGCTTCGCGCCGCGGCGCTGCAACTCCTTGATCATCTGCTGCAGTCCGTGGTGCACCCCCCAGTGCACTTCCACGTCGCGGGCAATCTTCTTCGCGAGAGGATAATGGTTGACCCATTCGACCGACATCCACATCCTCTCGCCCGGCTTGAAGATCACGTAGGCCTCGACCGTTCCCGGCCAGCCAGTGACCCACTGCGGCGCGTTGCCGGCGCGGTGATCGGTGATGACCAGCAGGTGATCGAGGCCGTTCTTCTCCATCAGCGCCGCCAGTTTTTTGTGGCGCTGGGCATATTCCGCATTGGAGAAACGCGGGTACTCCTGCGCCATGATCGCCTTGAGCCGAGGCTCAAGTCTCAACGGCGTGAATGGTGAATGGTGAATGGTGAATGGATTGCGCTTCGCGCCTGGCTTCCGACTCATTGTCTATCTGCTCCTGCGCACATAATCAGCCAATTCTTCATAAACGCCTCGGCGGTGCCCGATGGCGACGATGCGAATGATTCTTCGCGGCCGGTCGAGCGCATAAACGATCCTGAAGCGCTTGACCC
>CAZCGD010000389.1:0-6792 GCA_964498105.1 uncultured Streptomycetaceae bacterium | reverse complement strand
TACTACGCGCAGGAGGATTACCTGCGCGACCGGCAGCGCGGCAAGCGCTGGACTTACAGCACGTCGAGACCTCACACGTTTTGCAGCACTGCGGCTGGCGAGCAGCGCAACATCGGATTGCTGATCGCGGTCTATGCCGCCATCCAGCGCGAGCTGGGCCTGCCGCTCGGCTACCCGGGGACCGCCAGGAGTTTCAACGTCGCGACGCAGTTCACGGCATTGCCACTGCTGGTGAGAGCATTGGCGTGGATGGCCGCCGAGCCGCGCTGCGCGAACCAGGCCTACAACGTCGTCAATGGCGATGCGCCACGCTGGTCGGAGTTGTGGCCGCGCTTCGCCTCGTACTTCGGCATGAAAGCGGGGCCGGCGCAGCCGGTTCGCCTTGCCGAGTACATGGCCGACAAGGACCGCGTGTGGCAGGCCGTGGTCCGCAGGCACGGGTTGCGGCCTGCTGCGCTGCAGTCGCTCGTGCTGTGGCCGTACGGCAATTATGTATTTGCGCCGGAGTGGGACATAATTTCCGACACATCCAAGGCGCGCAGCCACGGCTTTGCGGAGACCGTGGACAGCGCAAGCATGTTTCTGAACATATTCGAGTATCTGCGTGCCGAGAAAATCATTCCATGAATGGGCGCCGGCGGTGAAAGCCGCAGGCGTGCAGGTGGATTGATACCGTGAGGCGTTAGGCGTGAGGGGTGAGGCGGAAGCCCCGCTTGGCTTCGCCTTTGAAAGATCTTCGCCTGACGCCTATCGCCTCACGCCTTACTCGCGAGGGAGCACAGATGTCGAACGAGCGCATGGGACTGCTGGTCGCCGGCTTCAACTACTCCACTGCGGCGGAAGACGAATTCAACGACTGGTACGATACCGAACACGTCCCGGAGCGGGCGCGCACACCGGGATTCATCAATTGCGAACGCTGGCTCGGTGTCGAGGACCCGAAGATCTCGATCGCGACTTACGATCTGGCCTCGCTGGCCGTGCTGCAGACGCCGGCGTACCGCGCGATCGCCGGCGAGAACCTCTCGCCGTGGTCGAAGCGCGTCACTGCCGGATGCCGGCGCGTATGCCGCTTCGAGGCGGAGCAGACGCTACCGGGAAACCAGGCAGCGCCGGCAACCGGCGCTGCCGCCATGCTGTTCTTCGCCATGAACCCGCTACCCGAGGCGGAAGTGGATTTCAACGCCTGGTACGACCAGGAGCACCTGCCAGCGCTCGCTGCGGTGCCGGGGTGCCTGGCTGCCCGGCGCTTCAGGATCCACAACGCGGTGAGCGAAGGCAACCACCGCTACCTCGCGCTCTACCACCTGACCGCCCCCGACGTATGCTCGTCCGGGGCATGGAAGAAGGCGGCGGAAACCCCGTGGACGCTCCGGGTACGGCCGCGCACGCGCGACCGGCTGCGCATCGTTCTGCGGCGCTATCAACGCGCGGCGCGGTAACGCTTATCTGGTACGCGCGGCGGCGCCGCCATCCACGCTGATGATGGAGCCCGACACGTAAGAGGCGCGGTCGGAGCAGAGGAACACGACGACGTCCGCGACTTCCTTGACCTCGGCCGGCCGGCCGAACGGGAAGCCCTTGGTCAGCTCGCGCCAGCGCTCCGCATCCCCCAGGTCCTTCTGCGCCTGGTTGCGCCAGCGCGTCACGCCGCGGTCCGTCGCGGTCGCGCTGGGATTCAAGCCGAGCACCCGAACGCCGTGATTGGGGCTGTCCGCGCCCAGCCCACGCGAGAACGCCATCAGCGCGGCGTTGGCCATGCTGCCGGCGATATAGCCGGCGGTGGGGCACTCGCCGGCGCCGCCGATGACATTGACGATCACGCCGCGCTTGCGCTCGCACATGGCGGCGTAGATGTCGCGCGCCACGTTGATGTAACCGAACACCTTGAGGTCCCACGAGGCGCGCCAGGTTTTCTCGTCGAGCCCGGTGAGGGTGCCTTGGGGAATCGCGCCGGCGTTGTTGACCAGGATATCCACGTCGCGGCAGGCCTGCGCGAGCTTTCTAGCGTTCTCGCTCACGCCGAGGTCGAGCGCGTGGCAGGTGACGTTGACCTTGTGCGCGGCGAGGATCTTGCTGCGCGCGGCCTCGAGGTCGGCGGCATTGCGCGAGGTCAGGTGCAGGTGGCAGCCTTCGGCAGAGAGCCCCTGCGCGATGCCGAAGCCGATGCCGCGCGAGCCGCCAGTGATCAGAGCAGTACGACCGGAAAGATTGAGGTCCATGATTGTCGGCTTTGTAGAAAATGGTTAAGCGGGAAAAAACCCGTCCGGCGCTTTGCCGGGCGCCGCCCATTCTACAAGGAATTGGCCGGATATCTCCTGGCCCGGCCACTTCCATACTAAACATTCGGTAAATGGTTGACGAACCATTTACCGCCATCCATTTCCCCTCTCCGCTCGGGAGAGGGGGAAGGGGGCGAGACCGGGAATTCGCGGGCCATGGGCCGCGCCGGACGAGCGGCACCGGCTTGCAAGCCGGTGCGCGCCCTGCAAGGGAGGGATCGAGCATCGTCAAGCACTTTGTGGATGCTCGATAGGTCAACCGCCGGCCGGCTGGCGCGTTATTGGGGTTAACCGGAGGTGAATTCCGGTAATAACTACTTCCATACCCGAGGATAGGAGAAATGACATGAGCAAGCTTCTGAGCACTTTGATTGCTGCGGCTTTTGCGGTGACCACCTTCGGCGCCGCGGCGCAGACCCCTCCGGCCAAAGGCGATGCCCCCAAGGCGGCGCCGGCGACCCCGGCACAGCCATCCGCCAAGGCCGATAAGGCCAAGGCGGAAAAGAAGGCCAAGTCCGAAAAGTCGAAGGCGGAAAAGAAGGCCAAGGGTGACGGCGAGAAAGCCAAAGGCGACGGCAAGAAGGCCAAAGGCGACGGCAAGAAAACCAAGGGCGACGGCAAAAAGTCGGAAAAAGCCGCGGCCCCGAAGAAGGAAGAAACCAAGAAGTAACCCGGCGCGTGAACGCAGCCGCAGCCAACCGCGGCGCATGACGCCGGAAAGGCAGGGCTTGCCCTGCCTTTTTCTTTGCCGGTAACAAACGGGGGATACTCTCGGGGGATACTCTCCTCATACTTACTACGCGGCCGGCGCGGGCCGCTATAGAATCCAGCCTGTTTCGCCGCGGCGCCAAAGAAATATTCATGCATTACGTCGACTCGATAACCGGGGCAACGTACCCGCTCGACCCGCCGCGCTGGCGCGGCGATTCCGGCGGCCATGTCAATCTCGGCGCTGCGCCGGGACTCGGGCGCGGCGACATCGACGGTTCGGTCAACTCACTGTGGCGCTATCGCAAGGCGTTGCTGGTGGACGCGGCAGACGCGGTGACGATGGGCGAAGGCTGGACGCCGCTAATCCCCGGCGAATGGGAAGGCGTGCCGGTCCTCTACAAGCTCGAGTTCATGATGCCGACCGGTTCCTTCAAGGACCGCGGCATGACCGTGATGGTGAGCTACCTGAGGAGCCACGGCGTCACCGAGGTGCTGGAGGATTCATCAGGCAACGCCGGCGCTTCGCTCTCCGCGTATGCCGCGGCGGCGGGCATGCGCTGCCGCATCCTGGTGCCGGAGACGGCGTCGGACCCGAAGATCGCGCAGATCGCCGCGTGCGGCGCGGATGTCGTCACCATCAAGGGGTCGCGCCAGGACGTGGCCGATGCGGCGCTCGCCATGAGCTCTGAAATGTTTTATGCCAGCCACAACTGGCAGCCGTTTTTCGCCGAGGGCACCAAGACGCTCGCCTACGAGTTGTGGGAGCAGCTCGGTTTCCGCGCACCCGACAGCGTGGTGGTACCGGTCGGCTACGGCGCCAACGTGCTGGGCTGCGACCGCGGCTTTTCCGAGCTGTTGCGCAATGGCGAAATCGTGCGCGCTCCCCGACTCTACGGCGTGCAAGCGGCGAACTGCGCGCCGTACTACGCCGCGTTCCGGGCAGGTGTGGAGCATTTCGTGCCGGCCCCGGTCAGCCCGACCATCGCGGAAGGCATCGCCTCGTCGAAACCGACGCGGATGCGCGAAGTGCTCGCCCCGGTGCGCGCCTCCGGCGGCGAGATCGTGGCGGTGACCGAGGACGAGATCGTGCGCGCGCTCGCCGCGCTGGCGAGGAAGGGACTCTACGTCGAGCCGACATCCGCCGCCGCTGCGGCGGGACTGTCGCAACTCATCGCCCGCGGTGCGATCAAGCAGGGCGAGACGACGGTCCTGGTGCTCACCGGCACGGGCTTGAAGGCGTCCGAGAGCATCGGCCGGCTGCTCAAGCTCGGCGCCCGTCTTCAGGCTTGAAGGCGTGAATCGTGATTCGTGAGTCGTGAGTCGTGAGTCGTGATTCGACTCTAGGCGACGCCGTATTTCCTGAACCACGCCTGCATCCGCTTCCAGCCGTCGTCTGCCGCTTCCTTGCGGTAGTTCGGGCGGTAGTCGGCGTAGAAAGCGTGCGGCGCGCCGTCGTAGACCACGATCTCGCTCGTTGCGTTGCCCGCGCTCTTCAGCGCACCGCGCATCTGCTCGACGTTCGCGACCGGGAGGCTGGCGTCCTCGCCGCCGTAGAGCCCCCGCACCGGAACCTTGAGGTGCGGCGCGAGCTCGACCGGGTAGGCCGGCTGCAGCGGCGCTTTCGAGGGTGCGACGAGCCGGCCATACCAGGCGACGCCCGCCTTCACGCTTGGGTTATGCACGCAGTAGGTCCAGGTGATGCGCCCGCCCCAGCAGAAGCCGGTGATGCCCAGCCGCGAGGTGTCGGCCTTGCCGGTGGACTCCGCGTAGACCACGGAGGCGTCGAGGTCCGACATCACCTGGCTGTCGGGAACGAAGTTCACGACCTTGGCGAAGATCTCCTGGTTGTCGGTGAATTTCGTGACGTCGCCCTGCCGATGGTAGAGATCGACCGCGATCGCGAAATAGCCGAGCTTGGCCAGCCGCCGGCAAACGTCCTTGATGTGCTCGTGCACGCCGAAGATTTCCTGCACCACCAGCACCAGCGGCAGCTTGCCGCCTTTTTCCGGCATGGCGCGATACGCCGGCACCGGGCCGGTCATGGTCTGGATCTTCACCTCGCCCGCGGTCAGTCCCGCGGTGTCGGTGCTGATCGTGGTCGAGGCGATCGGCTGCACGATCTTCGCGAAGCCCTGCGGCAACAATGCCGTGACGAGGTCGCGCAAGCTTGTTTCTGATTGCGGCGGCACGCCGCGCAGCACGGATTCGTTCATGAAGTCCCCCTGGTTGGATGTTTGCCGCCGGTGCGGCGGCGCGGAGCGCAGATTATAAGGAAATTAATCCTACTCGGCGCGCGCGCCGGAATCCTTGACGAGCTTGGCGTAAATGACCCGGTCGCGCTTGATCTTTTCCGCCAGTTCCTGGGGCGTGCTCGCCAACGTGTCCACCGACTGGTTCGCGAGCTGTTCCTTCAGATCCCCGGACTGCAGCGCCTTGATCAGCGCCCGGCTGAGCTGCTGAATGACCGGTTCTGGCGTCCCGGCGGGCGCCGCCAGGCCCAGCCACAGTGTGAACTCGTATCCGGGCACGCCCGCTTCGGCGACCGTGGGCAGGTCGGGGAAAGCCGGTATCCGCTGGCTGCTCGTGGCCGCCAGCGCGCGCACCCTGCCCGCCCTGATGAGCTGGGTGGAAGTGATGGTGGTGGAGAAGGTGACCGCTATGTGGCCGCCGAGCAGGTCGTTCAGCGCGAGATTCCCGGCCCGGTAGGGCACGTGAACCATCCTGATGCCCGTCATCGTGTTGAGCATCGCGCCCGAGAGATGCCCCGGCGTGCCGACGCCGCCGGAGCCGAATTCGACCTGTCCCGGCCGCGCTTTGGCGAGCGCCACCAGCTGCTTGATGGTGTTCGCCGGCACGGAAGGGTGGACGATCACGACATAAGGCGAGATGCCGATCAACCCGATCGGGGTGAAATCCTTCACCGGGTCGTACGAGACCTGGCGCAGCGCCGGGACGATGGCGAGCGTCGCATTGGTCACCACGGTCAGCGTGTGGCCGTCCGGCGCCGCCTTCGCTCCCTGTTCGGTGCCGACCGCGCCGCCCGCGCCAGGGCGGTTTTCGACGATGAACTGCTGGCCCAGCGCGGCAGTAAGCCGCGGCGCGATGGCGCGCGCGACGACATCGTTGCTGCCGCCGGGGGCGAACGAGGAGATGATGCGCACCGGCCGGCTGGGGTACGCCTGGGCCGCGGTCTCGAGCGGCAATGTCAGCAGAACCGCAAGGCAGGAACCGAGCCACGGAAACACACGGATGCACATGGAAATTTCAATACGACAGCAGTCAAAGAGAATCATATCAACCGTCCCGTCTTGTCCCTGCTCCTGGTGCCGTGCGTTGCTGCGTGATTCCGTGGCCAGTATTTCGATCATTCGATCGCAGCAGCCTCGCGCACGCTGTTGAAGAGCGAGGCGCGCAGGAGAAACTCGCGCGCGAGCCTGGGGTCACCGGCGGTGCGCCGCAGGTGGTCGTGGTTTTGCTGGCGCACGGCGGGATCCTTTTCCTCCAGCACCTTCTTGTTGCGGGCGGTCTGCACCAGCGTATGGTTGACGGCGACGTGGCGGCGCTGGCGCGTGTAACGGTCCAGCACCTCGAGACCGGCCTCACCCTGCAGGATGGCGGTAAGCTTCTCTCCCAGATTGACGGCGTCGTGGATGCCGCTGTTCATGCCCATGGCCCCGATCGGGCTGTTGATATGGGCGGAATCGCCGGCGAGGATCGCGCGCCCGACGCGGAAAGTGCTGGCCACGCGCTGGTGCACCGTGTACAGGGTGCGGTGGACGACTTCGTACGGCTGGGAGCG
>CAZCGD010000388.1:0-3947 GCA_964498105.1 uncultured Streptomycetaceae bacterium | reverse complement strand
AGCCATGGCTCGCGAGCGCGACGTCGATCTTCCCGTCGGCCAGCCCCTGGAACCGTGCCTTGGTGCCGAGCCCCTTCCCGAATTCGAAGGCGGCGCCAGGATTCCGGGCCTGGTAGGCCTTGGTCAAAGCCGAGGCCAATGGCATGACCCCGGTCGAACCGTCCAGCACGACCTTCCCGATTCCCTGCGCCAAGACGCTGGCCGCGAAAGTCGCGCTTACCGCCACGGCGCCGAACCGATATATCCAAGCATCACGCATGACTTTTCTCTTCGTAACGGTGGTTAATGAATCAGGGACAGACTGAGCTGCTCCCTAAGATCGTTCCATTTATTGTAATGGCTTTAGTCGGTGCTTTTGGTTCCCGAGGCCTTGATCAGCTTGGCGAACTTCTCGCTCTCGTTGCTCACGAACCTCGCCAGTTCCTCAGGCGAAGTGCCGGCGGCCTCGGCACCGGCGTTGGCGAGCTTGTCCTTCACGTCCTGCAGCTTGAGCGCCCGGTTGATCTCGCTGCTGAGGCGCGAGACAACGTCGGCAGGCGTCCCCGAGGGAACGAAGTAGGCGAACCAGTTGGTGATGTCGAAACCGGGGACACCCGCCTCCGCCATCGTCGGTACGTCCGGCGCCGCTGGCGAGCGCTTGGTGGTGGTGATCGCCAGCACCCTCAACTTGCCTGACCTCACTTGTGGCATCGCCGGCGGCATGCCGGAGAAGAACATCGGCACGTGCCCGCCGAGGAGATCGGGCATCACCCCACCCGCTCCCTTGTACGGCACGTGCACCAGGTCGAGCTGCATCGTGATCTTAAGCAATTCTCCGGTGAGGTGCTGTAAGCTGCCAGGACCGGTCGAGGCGTAGGAAAGCTGTCCTGGCCGCGCCTTGGCAAACGCGACCAGCTCCTTCACCGTCTTCACCGGCAACGAGGGATGCACGACCAGGATCAGCGGCGTCACGGCCGCTAGCGACACCGGCGCGAGGTCTTTCTCGACGTTGTACGAGAGCTTCTGCAGATGCGGCAGTATCGTAATCGGTGCCGGTTGAGCGAGCAGCACGGTGTAACCGTCGGCGGGCGCCTTGGCCACGATGTCGGTACCGATTACCCCGCTCGCTCCCGCCCGGTTTTCCACCACGATGGTCTGCTTCAAGCCCTCGTTCATCTTCGCGCTCACGGTGCGCGCGGTCAGGTCAAGCCCGCCGCCCGGCGCGCTCGCCGCCACCACCCGAATCAGCTTGGCCGGATAGATCTGCGCGAGCGCAGCTGTGCTTGCCGACGCGAGCGAGCAGCCGACGTAGATCGCGGACAGGGTGTGGATGAAATTCATGTGAATCTCCTCGCTAAACAGGTTAAAAGGTCACCCATTTATACTGACCCCATTTATTTCACCGGTATTTCTTGAATCACTGTCCATGTTAACCGGGACGTCTCAGTCTGACCCCATTTCTTTTTTCTTCGCTTTGGTCCTGATTTCAGTACGAATCGCCGAGCCGAAGAACACGACGGCCAGGACGACATGCAGCCCGCCGACTATATAAAACCCCACATCCGGTTTGAGATAGTCCAATCCAACTGCAGCTAACCAGGCAACCAGGGGGTAAAACGGGATGATGGGCATGATGGAGACTCCGCCCGTTTCTCCCCTTGCGTGACGCTCCGCCAGTTCGACCATAAGGCATCCGAACCACGCGATGGTGCAGATCCCGAGAAGCAGCAAGGTTTTCATTTTCTTTTCATGACGCAAGCAGCATGCCCTGCCCCGCGACCGGCAGGCCGCGCCCCGCGCTGCGCAACGCGGCCCACAGGCTCGAGTTCAGGTTGAGAAAAACCGGCTTGCCGAATTCGGCCTCCAGCAACGCCACGGCGTGGATGCTCAGCCAGCGGCCGCCGGGCAGGATCAGCCCCTGCGCCGTCGGCGCGGCGGCGAGTGCCGCGCGGCCGAGCTCGATCGCCAGCCGCATCCCGTCCGCGGCGCCGAGGGTGGCGTTCTCGGCCATCGTCCGGCCGCTCGCCTGCTGCCCGACCACCTCGACCCCGGCCGACTTGAGGTAGCGCGCAACCGCGTCATTGAGCGGCTGGTGCCACCGGGTGGCCAGCGCTACACGCGCTACGCCCAGGTGCCGCGCCGCCGCGGCGATCGCCTCGAGATCGGTGTCCAGCGGCACGCCCGCCCGGTGTGGCGCCTCGGCAATCATGGCCAGCACCCGCTCGCGCCCCAGTGCGGCTGACACCGGCACGCCGGTCATGACGATCCGGTTGGCGCCCGCCTTGGCCAGTTCCCCGGCATGCTTCCAGAACAGCGGCAGTTCGTGCTCGACGGCCGCCGTCGTGTAGTCGGCTATCTCCAGGTTCGCCAGCATCAACATCACGCCGTCCGGCGCGATCCGGTAGAACTGGTACGCCACGTTGTCGACGATCGGGTGCGGCGTCACGTATGCGAGGCGGAACCAGGGCTCAATCAGCGGTTTCATCATTGCGGGATCTCCGGTTTCATTATAGATTGTCCCCGCGCCCGCTTCCCCCCGGTCCGATCCATGTCCACATTGCGAGAAACAATATGACCCCCGACTCCCCCGCCCCGGCTGCCATCGCCCGATCCCGGTCGGCTGCTCCACGCTTTGAATTCGATCCGTCGTGGCCCAAACCGCTGCCCGAAGGATGGATCGGCGGCCAGCTCGCCTGCGTCACCGTGGACCATCACGACCACGTGCTCATCGTAAACCGCGGCGACATCACGAAGGAAGAGCAGGAAACCTGCAGCCGGGCGCCGGCGGTCATGATCTACGACCTGGACGGCAACCTGATCCAGTCGTGGGGCGACTGGGACCTGCTGCCCAACACGGTACACAGTTGCGCGGTCGACAGGGAGAACAACGTCTGGATCAGCGCCAACGGCGACGGCATGGTGCAAAAGTACACCTACGACGGGAAGCTTCTGGTGCAAATCGGCACGAAAGGCGTGTTCGATTCGGAAGACGGTACCCGGAGGACAAAATTCCTGAACGCAAGCCCAACGGCGCTTCACATGCCGGCAGGCATCGCGTGCGACCCGGACAACGGCGACGTTTACTTCGCCGACGGCTACGGCAACCGGCGCGTGGTGGTGTTCGACAAGAACGGCAAATTCCTGCGGCAGTGGGGACGGCAGGCGACGCCGGAGGAAATGGAAGCCGGGGTGGGCGGCGCGTTCGCGGAAGTCGTGCACAGCGTCGCGATCAGCAACGCCGGCCTGGTGTACGTGGGCGACCGCCAGGGCGATCGCGTCCAGGTGTTCGACAAGATGGGCAACTTCAAGCGCAACATCTGGGTGCGGACCGGGACCCCGACGCTGCCGGACAAGCGCGGCACGGCCTGGTGGACGGGATTCTCCCCGGACCGCGAGCAGAAGTACCTGTACGTGATGAACGGGCGCAACGAGCAGGTCCACAT
This sequence comes from uncultured Streptomycetaceae bacterium, assembly GCA_964498105.1. Classification (GTDB taxonomy): domain Bacteria; phylum Pseudomonadota; class Gammaproteobacteria; order Burkholderiales; family SG8-41; genus SG8-41. The sequence continues at coordinate 525 of CAZCGD010000388.1, read as the reverse complement.
CCTCGACCATGCCAGCGGGACCATAATCTCGAGCTTCGGCCGTCCCGGGTATCAACTCGGCAGCTTCACGCACGGTCACAGCCTGGCCGTGGACTCCAAAGGCAATCTCTACATCGCAGAGACCAACTGGGGCCGGCGAGTGCACAGATTCAATCTGGCGCGGTGACGGGGGCGAGTCGAGGGGCGGAGCAGGGACCCGCTTGCGGGATGCGACCCCCGGTGGCGAGCGGAGCGGCCGAATGGATAATGTTGGTATTCACGACAGCATGACTGAGGCCGCTGACGAAGCGACGACATGCTGGTTTTCCAGAGTTTCACTCCATGGCTCGGTGGCGGTTCGATGACTTAAGGAGAAATACACGTGAGATTTCTTAGCGCGATGGTGTTGGTATTGCTGGCCGGCACGGCGCCGGCACAGGGCTGGAAGCCGGAGCGGAACGTCGAGCTGACGATTCCGACCACTCCCGGCGGCTCGAACGACATTGCGGGAAGACTGGTTCAGAAGCTGTGGACCGAATTGAAGCT
>CAZCGD010000387.1:0-7463 GCA_964498105.1 uncultured Streptomycetaceae bacterium | reverse complement strand
GCCCTGGCTCGTGGCGCGCTTCCAGTAGAGACCCAGGAACAGGGGGAAGAAAGCCGACACCAGGGTCACCTTGTAGGCGTTCTCCACCATCTTGAAAATGGTCGATTCGGAGTTGAGCGCAAACGCCAGCACCACGCCGGCGAAGCACACGATCACGACGCGCATGGTCCGCAGGAACGCGCGGTCCGTCATTTTCGGCAGCGCGCCGCGGATGATGTTCTCCGAAAATGCCACCGAGGGCGCGAGCAGCGTCGCGCTTGCACAGCTCATAATGGCCGCGAGCAGCGCCCCGAAGAACACCACTTGGGCGAGGAACGGCGTGTGCTGCAGGATCAGCGTGGGCAGCACCAGTTGCGAATCCTTCTCCAGCAGCTCGCCGAACATCTTCGGATCCACCAGCGTGGCGGAATAGGCGAGAAACATCGGCACGAAAGCAAACAGGAAATACGCCGAGCCGCCGAGCACCGAGCCGCGCACCGCGGTCTTCTCGTTTTTCGCCGAGGTGATGCGCTGAAACACGTCCTGTTGCGGTATCGAGCCCAGCATCATGGTGATCCAGGCGCCGATGAAGGGAATCCACGCCGACAGCCTTGCCTCGGGAAAAAAATCGAGTTTTCCCGCTTCGTAGGCGTGATTGACGACGACGCCGACGCCGCCGGTGAGCCCGGAGATGACGTAGCCGATATAGAGCATCCCGCCCATGATGACCGTCATCTGCACGAAGTCGAGGATCGCCACCGACAGCATGCCGCCGAGCACGGTGTAGGTGAGCACAATGGCCGCGCCGATCATCATGCCCACGGACTGGCTGACCGCGCCGTCGGTCAACACGCTGAACACCAGTCCCAATGCCTTGATCTGGGCCGACACCCAGCCGAGGTAGGAGGCGACGATGGCAAGCGTGCACAACACTTCCACGGTGCGGTTGTAGCGCAGGTGGTAGTAGTCGCCGATCGTCAGCAGGTTCAACCGGTACAGCTTGCTCGCGAAGAACAGCCCGGCCAGGATCAGGCACAGGCTTGCGCCGAACGGGTCGGCGACTACCGCTCCCAAGCCGTCCTTGACGAAGGTGGCCGAGATGCCAAGCACGGTTTCCGCGCCGAACCAGGTAGCGAAGACCGTTGCGGTCACGATCGGCAACGGCAGATTCCGGCCGGCGACGGCAAAATCCCTGGAGTTGCGAACGCGGGTCGCCGCCACCAGCCCGATCGCAATGGATACGACAAGATAGACGATGACAAAGCCGAGCAGGCCCGAGGACATGGCGCGGTTCTTTGAACTGATGCGGCGCGGCGGGTGCCGCTCGCGCGCATTATACGACGCGCAGCGGTGCGTCTGCGCAGCGTGCCGGAGCTATCGCAAAAGGAAAATCAGCACGCCGGCGACTAAGGCGAGCAGGGCCGCGATTACTGCGAGCAGGCGGTTCTGCCGGCGCTGCTCGCGCAGGAGTTTTTCCATCTCGTGGTAAGCCGCGGGGTGCGCCTGGCGCTCAAGCGCCTGGTGCACCAACCTGGGCAGCTGGGGAAGTAGCGCGCTCCAGTAGGGGGCTTCCTGCCGCACGCGCTCGACGAAGCCGCGCCACCCGACTTGCTCCGCCATCCAGCGCTCGAGATAGGGCTTGGCGGTCTGCCACAGGTCGAGATCGGGGTCGAGGTCGCGCCCCAGCCCCTCGATGTTGAGCAGCGTCTGCTGCAGCAGCACGAGCTGCGGCTGGACCTGGATGTTGAAGCGGCGGGAGGTCTGGAACAGCCGCAGCAGCACGCGCCCGAACGAGATTTCCTTCAGGGGCCTGGCGAAGATCGGCTCGCACACGGCGCGGATGGCAGCCTCGAAATCGTCCACGCGCGTGTCTTTCGGCGCCCAGCCCGACTCGATGTGCGCTTCCGCCACCCGCCGGTAGTCGCGGCGGAAGAAGGCAAGGAAGTTCTGGGCGAGGTAGTTCTTGTCGAGCTCTGTCAGCGTGCCCATGATGCCGAAATCGAGCGCAACGTACTCCCCGCCGGGCGCCACCAGGATATTGCCGGGGTGCATGTCGGCGTGGAAGAAACCGTCGCGGAACACCTGGGTGAAAAAGATTTCCACGCCGGCCCGCGCCAGCCGCGGGATGTCTATGCCCTGCGCCCGCAGCGCGCTCACATGCGATACCGGCGTGCCGTGCATGCGCTGCATCACCATCACTTCGCTCGAGCAGTAGTCCCAGTGGACCTGCGGCACCAGGAGCAGGGGCGAGCCCTCGAAATTACGCCGCAGCTGGCTCGCGTTGGAGGCTTCGCGCAACAGATCGAGCTCGACTTCCAGGTGCTTGGCGAATTCCTCCACGACTTCGTGCGGCCGCAGCCGCCGGCCGTCTGACCACAGCCATTCGATCAGCGTAGCGCCGGAGTGGAGGAGCGCCAAGTCGCCCGCGATCACCGCCGCGATGCCGGGACGCAGCACCTTGACCGCGACTTCGGTAGCGTCGGGCAGCCGCGCGAGATGCACCTGGGCGACGGAAGCGCTGGCGACCGGTGTCGGGCTGAAATCCCGGAACACCTGCCCCGCGGGCTTGCCGTAGGCACGATGCAGGATCGCCATCACCTCCCCGGTCGGGAACGGCGGCACATGGTCCTGCAATTGCGCCAGCTCGTCCGCGATGTCGGCAGGGAGCAGATCGCGACGCGTGGATAGCACCTGCCCGAACTTGACGAAGATCGGCCCCAGCGTCTCCAGCGCCTGGCGCAGGCGCACTGCGCGAGGCACCGCCAGCGAGCGCCAGAAGAAAATCACGCGCACGAACCGCCGCAGCCCGGCCACCCGCTCGTGGCCAAGGAAGAACTCGTCGAGCCCGTAGCGGATGCTGACCGAGATTATTTTCAGCAGTCGGAACAAGTGCATAGAGCAATTTTAACCGCCAAGACGCCAGGCACGCCAAAGAGGGGAAACAGCGAAGACGGGCGAGGAAAACGAGGGACGAGAACCGGCAACGCTTCGATCGGCGTCAATCGGCGTTCATCGGCGGCTCAATTGCTGCTCAATCCGCTTGTCGAGGCGCGCGACATCGTCGCGCAGCTCGTCCACCGCGCGGTTGAAGTCGTCGAGGTCGTGCGCGCTCGCGATCAACGGCCGCTCTTCGGTCCAGTACTCGGCGAAGGAGCGGCCGGTGTTCAGCATTGCCTGCTCGCCCCAGCGGCGGAAAGTCCTGCCGCTCTCCGCCATGCGGTGAGCGGCAATATCGCCGAAGACGCGTGAGAGATCCTCCTCGACGTCCCAGCGCAGGTTGCGCACGAGGTGGTTGATGGCGGCGGCGAAGTCGGTATCGCCGGCGATCCCGACTTCGCGCCAGGCCGTTTCATCGCGCGCCGCGAGCCGCAGCATGAGCCCCGGCGTGAGCCTGATCGTGACGGCCGGCACAGCAGCGGCCGCGGCCGGCGCGACTTCACCGGATTCCAGCACGGTCAGCGAGAGCACGAGCGGCATGATCTCGAAGCGCGCGGTCTGGCCGGAGAAGCGCCTGATCTCGTCGCGCGCCCAACTCGCGCCGCGCAGCAGGTGATTGATGAATGCCGCGGCGGCAGGGTCGAGCATGAGACGGTGATCCGCGACCGGTGACCCGCGAACGGTCAGGAAAATGAATGTCGATGCCGCAACCAGTCACCCGTCACGGGCGACTGGTCACGAGTCACGCAGTTACTCCTGCTGGATGCCGGCAACCAGCCAGCCACCGCGTCCGGTGACGGGTTTTTCGAGGTGCCAGATCTCGGTGAACGGCTCGGCATCGCGGTCGGCGGCTTCCCGCATCAGTCCGGAGAAGCGCACGCTCACGATATGGGAACCGGCTTCCTCGGTGACGTCGAGTACCTCGGCTTCGAGCGTCAGCACCTCGGTCTTGCGCGGCGCGTCACCCGCGGCGCGGATGTCCGCTTCGATCTCGCGATAGACGTCGGGCGCGAGGAAATCGCGCATCATCGAGAGGTCTTTCTGATCGTGGGCTTCCTGCAGCCGCACGAAATTGAGCCTGGCGTGCCGGATAAACCCGGCAGCGTCGAACTCGAGCGGCACGCGGTTGGTAGCGGCGGCGACGGAATGAGCGCCGGCGCCCCCAGGCAGCGCGACTACGGAGCGCTCAGCCGCCCCGGCGCCCGCGTACTGCAATGGTTGCTGCGCCACTCTGCCGCGCATCAGGAAGCGCGCCGCGAACACCGCGGCAGCGGCAAGGAGCCCGACCAACAGCAGGCCCGACAGCAGTCCGGTCATGCCGTTGCTGAAGAAAAATGCGGCAAGACCCGCGCCGATCGCGAGGCCGGCGAGAGGACCGAGCCATTTCGAGGCCCCGGCGGGCTGGGGTTGCTGCGCCGGCGTGGCAGGCGCGGCCTTCTGCTGCTGGGCGGGCGCCTTGGGCGCGGCCTGCTGCTGGGCGGGGGCGCTGCGTTGCATGCCCATGTTGCGGCCGCCGCTGAGGCGCGCCGCATCGGCAGCCTCGATCATCAGCGACAGGGAAAAGAGGGCAAGGACGACAACGAGCAATCTGTTCATGGTTTCTCCTCAGGTGTTCGGGCCGATTATACCGTTAGCGCGCGGTCGGCGGTTCCGCAGGGCCAGTGCCCAAGCACCTCGATCGCCTTCCGAGGCAGCAAGTGCTTGAATCACAGCCGGTATCCCCGATGCACGGCGACCACGCCCGCGGCCAGATTGAAGTATTCGACCCGCTCCAGGCCCGCTCGTTCCAGCATTGCCTTGAGCGCTTCCTGGTCGGGATGCACGCGTATCGATTCTGCGAGATAGCGGTAGGCTGCCGCGTCGTTCGCCACCAGCTTGCCGAGTCGCGGCAACAAACCGAATGAATAGGCGTCATAAAGGGGCTGCAACGGCGCCCATACCCTGGAGAACTCCAGCACCAGCAGCCGACCGCCGGGCCTGAGCACCCGCTGCATCTCCGCCAGCGCCGTCTCCTTGCGCGTCATGTTTCGCAGGCCGAAGGCGACGCTCACGCAATCGAAGCGGCCGGAAGCGAAAGGCAGTTTCTCCGCATCGCACTGCACCACCGGCAGCACTTTGCCCGCGTCGAGCAGGCGGTCGCGCCCCAGCCCGAGCATGGCGGGATTGACGTCCGTCAGCACGACTTCGCCGTGCACGCCAACGCGGCGGGAGAACAGCAACGCCAGGTCGCCGGTGCCGCTGGCGACATCCAGCACGCGCTCGCCCGCGCGCACCCCGCTCATCTCGACCGTAAAGCGTTTCCACACCCGGTGCAGGCCCGCCGACATGAGGTCGTTCATCACGTCGTAGCGCGCGGCGACGGCTTCGAACACGCCCGCGACGCGCCGCGATTTCTCGTCCTCGGGGACTTTCTGGTAGCCGAAATCGGTGGTCTTGTTCATCGTGGCGGCGTAAATCGTGAATCGCAGCTTGATCTCGATGGGCAGTGGAACGCCCATGCTGCGTCCTGCCCTGGCGCCTCCGGAGGCGCCAATCATAACCGAATAGTGAATGAAAAAGCCCGGCGTAAAGCCGGGCTTCCCACAGTTGATTGCCGCTCGTGTATTAACCGGCCACCAGTCGGTGGTCACCGGTCACGGTCTTCACACGACAATGATGGTTCCGCGGTCGAAGTCTCCGCCTTTTTCCAGCAGGTTGAGGAGCTTCGCGACCTGCTTGCGGTCGGAGTAGACCTCGACGAAGCGGCCGCTCTGGAACCAGCCGGCCGGCAGGATCAGGGTGGCGGGTGTTGCGGGAGACGACACCTCCGGCAGCAGCAGGGCTCGCTCGTAACGGCCGTTGCTGGCGGGCGAGAAGTTGGAAGGCCGTACGGAGATCGACTGCGCCATTCCCGGAAACAACCGCACTCCGCAGCAAAGCTCGCCACCCTCGTCCATCTTGAGCCACTGCACCATCCCGGTGTGAAAATTCCGCCCGCCGGCGCGGCGCACCGCGAGCAGCTGGTTGTGGCTGATGCGGGCTTTCCCGTCCGGCACGCGTTGCATGCACATGAAGCCGGACGCGCTGTGGTTCAGGATCTGCCATTTCTCGAGCCCCGGGACGATCGACTCGCCGGTCGCGTGATCGAGCCGGGTGATGTAGCCGTAAGTGTCGAGGTCCTGCTTCTCGCGCGAGGAGAGATCGCCCGGCTGACGGAACTCGCGGCCGCCGACGTGAAGATGCGCCGCCGCCAGGCCGAAGCAGACTTGTGCCTGCTCTTCGCCCTTGGACCGGTCCTCGGCGCGCGCGCTGCCGGCACGGCACCAGTGCACGTAGAGCAGCATCAGCAGATTCTCGCAACCGGGCTGCCGCGCGTCTTCGCCCAGCCCCAGTTGCCCCGGCGTCTGCCCCTGCTTGAGCAGGTTGATGGTCTGGCGCAGCGTTTTCGACAGTTGCTCGAGGTCGAGGTAACGCAAATGGGGCAGCGCTTCGGGGCTGGCTCCCAATATCACGCTGCTCGAGCCGGTGAGATCCACGGAGAGTGGGGGAACCGGGCTAGTCGGCAGCGGCTGGGTGGAGAGACCGATGAGTGTCGCCCAGCGCTCGAGCCAGCGGGTGACGAACGCTATCTGCCGCACTGACAGCGCGAACGGGTTAGCGAGGTGGGCGAGCAGCACCTGGACGTAGCTCTCGGCGCAGCTCGAATCGGGATCGCGCTTCGTAAAGCTGTCCTGGACGCGGATGCGAGCGAAGTCCTGACTCTCGGCAAACGAGTAGAGCTCGTGCAGCGCGCGCCACAAAGCGCCTGCCGGCTGCCGGTAGACGCGGTAGTGGTCGAGCATCTGGCTGCCAATCAGGCGCAGGCAGCGCATGCTGACCAGCGCTGCATGTGGCGCGATCGCGTGATCGCCCTCGCGATAAGCCTTGAGGCATTGCTGGTAGTTGCGGCTCATCTCCTGCCACAACACGAGGACATTGTTCCAGATCGCCGCCTCGCCGTCGTCGAGCGGCAGCGGCCTGCCCGCGTAACGCTTGGACGATTCACCCTGCACGAAGTGCACGGGCTCCCGCAGCACTTCGAGGATCTTCAGCCGCTCGACTGGCGCAATCTGCGCCGCCCCAAGGCTGGCGAGTTGGCCGGTCAGCACCTGCTGCGTCAACTGTACATTGGTGAGAGTGAGCTGCTCGATCCACCGCTTGCAACTCGCGCTGTCGGCGAACTGCAATGGTGACTGAACCGATGTCAACGGCACGATGCTCATGTGTTCAGATTTTCCCTGTGCACGCTCAGACTAACTATTGTCCCACGGACTCGACGGCGTCGGGCTGAAGCGACACCGTCGCCGGGCTGAATTTTTGGGGTCGTCGTACTTTGCAGCAAGTGTCGATCCGCTCCGTAAGCAGGCTAACGCAACCCTAACAATGGGGTAAGTGCACTAATTCACCGGCACCTCAAAAAACGACCAGAAGTATCGGAAATAACTCACGATTTCCGAATTACCGCACCACCAGCTTAAAGCCGGGACAGGCGTTCCGCAAGGGCTTGCCGCAGCGCCGTGAGGTCTGCC
>CAZCGD010000386.1:0-1810 GCA_964498105.1 uncultured Streptomycetaceae bacterium | reverse complement strand
CCACATCTTAAGGTCGTAGCCCATCCCGAACGTGATCACGTTCTCCGGGTTCTTGCCGGCGTTGAGCAATTCCTCCGCGGTCTGGGCACAGGCGAGCGTGGTGCAGCAGCAAAACAGGGCGGCGAGAAGTTTTTTCACGATCTATCCTCCACTGGAACCGGTTTCGGAGCAGGCCCGCTTCTTCGAAACGAAAACGAAATGAGGGGATATTCCCCTCATCCTCACCCGCATCAGGTGCCGTTTCAGTTATTTCGAAGTGCCCTGTTATCCTTTGATAACTGCTGCGGCGGCCACGATTTCGTCATGCCGGCGAAGGCCAGCACCCAGTACGGCTTCAATTTGCATGAAGCGCGTTTCTGGACGCCGGCCATCTCCGGGGTGACGACTCGATTTTCAACCAACGGTTAAGTCTGCGGCGGCGGCGTGTACTTGCCGGTCAGCTGCGGCGTCAGGCCTTTCAGGCCCTTCTCCGCGCGCTCGAGCCGCGTCTCGCGCGCCCACGTGCGCTTCAACTCGTCCTTCACCTTGACCGTCAGCCGCCCCAGCCCGTCGATTTCGAGCTCGATGGTGTCGTTGTCCTGGAACGCCGACAGCCCGCGGTGGTTGGTGCCGGTCGCGAGGATATCGCCGGGCTCCAGATCGTGGATAGACGTGATCCACTCGATGCAGCGAGGGATCTTGTTCGCCATGTCGTTGGTGTTGTAGTTCTGCTTCAACTGGCCGTTCACCCACAGCCGCACCTGCAACTGGTGCGGGTCGCGGATCTCGTCCGCCGTCACCAGGTAGGGGCCAATCGGCGCGAACGAGGCGCGCGACTTCATCATGTAGAACGAGTTGCCCAGGGTCGTCACGCCGCGCGCGGAACCGTCGATGAAATTGACGTAGCCGAAAACGTAGTCCATCGCTTTTGCCGCTGGCACATTGCTGGCGGGCTTGCCGATGACGACGGCCAGCTCGGCCTCGCCCTCGAATACCGTCGCCGAGATGTCCGGCAGCACCAGGGTCTCGCCGTGGCCGACGACGCAGCCGGGCGACTTGTGAAACGCGTTGATCGGCGCCGGCTTCTCGCGCGTGCCGTCTTCCATGTAGTTCACCGCCATGCAATCGACGTTGACCGGCTTGGGCAGCGGCGGCCGTATCTTCACCTGCGCCACCGGCACCCCCTTTCCATCAGCCGCGGCGCGCTCGAGCGGGCCGCGGTACTCGGCGAAACGCGCGATCAGGCCGTTCATCAGGTCGCCCGGACCGGTGTGCGGGATTTTCCGCACCACCGAGGTGACATCGACGACGGTATCGCCCTTCAGCACTCCCAGGCGAAAATCATTGAAGTTAAGGAGTTTCATAATGGTCCCTTCGTAGTAAACGTGATCAATTCTGGTTGCGGAACTAGGGTCATGCGGGCGCCCCTCGGACCGCCGCGCGGCGCATTGTGGACTGCCTGTGCGCTGTCGCTTTCTGCAGCGCATATTATTCCAAGGCCCGGCCCTCGGCAAACCACCCGTGACAGCGTAGCGAAGCTGCGCGTATCATGACGGCAGCACTACGGGCCCGCTCTTCCGCGGGGACGGCAGGCACGGAAAATCAAGAGGATAACGACATGAAGCCCAGCACGATTTCGCTGCGACGCAGGCATCTGATGATGGCAGGTATTGCCGGGGCCGCGGCGCCGGTCCCCCTCTTCGCCGGGCAGCTTTCGATAGCGGAAGTCGGGACCGCCGGAAGCGCGCCGAGGCTGATCGTTTCGGGGCGCATACTGGGCGGGCCGGACGGCAAGCCGCTCGCTGGCGCCACGGTCGAAGCGTGGCATGCA
>CAZCGD010000385.1:0-2541 GCA_964498105.1 uncultured Streptomycetaceae bacterium | reverse complement strand
CCCCCGGGTCCCGCTGGTAGATGTCGCGGAACCGATCGACGAAATTCATGGCGCGAATCACGTCGAAGCAGCGGTCGGCGCCGCCGAAGTCGAACTCCGCCCGGTCGCACGACCTGAAGAGATGTCGCATCGCCTGGAGCTTCTCGCGAAACGCCTGGCGGATCGATGTGGCGACCGGTGACACGCCGAAGTCCTCTGTCCACGCCACACGCAGCGCCCCGGGATCCACAGCCTGCAGCGTTGCGAACTCGGTGCCGTGGACGGGGTAGGAGAGCGGGTCCGAGTCCTCGGTCGCGGCCTGGACGGCGAACAGCATGGCCGCGTCTGCGATGGTGCGCCCGATCGGGCCGATGACCGAAATCGGCGCCCAGCCCAGGCTGCGTCGATCCGTCGGGACCAGGCCAGGCGATGGGCGCATGCCCACGACGCCGCACATCGCAGCCGGTATGCGAAGCGAGCCGCCGGTGTCGGAGCCGGTGCAAACCGGCAGCATGTCGCACGCGAGCGCGACCGCCGAGCCGCCAGAGGAGCCGCCGGCGGTGAGCGTCGGGTCGAACGGATTTCCGGTCGCGCCCCACACGGTGTTGCGCGTGTTGGCGCCCGCGCCGAATTCCGGCGTGTTGGTCTTGGCAACGATGACCGCGCCGGCCGCGCGCACGCGCGCGACCATGCTGCTGTCGTCCTGCGGAATGTAGTCGCGATAAAGTGGTGAACCGTATGTCGTCAGCAGTCCCGCCGTTTCCTCGAGATCCTTGATGCCGGTCGGGAGACCGTGCAGCAATCCCAGCGGCTCCCCGTGCAACACCGCCGCTTCAGCCGCTTTCGCCTCCTGCCGCGCACGCTCGTTCGAAGTAGCGCAAATGGCGTTCACGCCGGGATTGAGCCGCTCAATGCGCTCGATACACGAATCGAGCAGCTCGACGGGAGAGATTTCCTTCGTGCCGATGCGGTGCCGGAGCTCGACCGCGGACAGCGATGGCAGCTCGTCGCGCGATGCCATGTGTTACTGCAGACCGAAGAGTTTTTTGCCTGCGACTGGCATCCGCGCCATCAGCACGTCGCCCGACATCGCCTCGGTGATATAGATCGTCTTGTAGTCCGGGCCGCCGAAAGCGATGTTGGTCATGTGGTCGTGCGTCTTGCGCTCGCTGTGCACGAGGTGCGTCGGCAGCATGTGCGCATCGAAGCGCCAGATGCCCAGGTTGATGTGGCAGACCACGAGGCCGTTTTCGGAGTCCATCTCGATGCCGTCCGGCCCGACACCACCGGAAAGCTGCACCGCGACGCCGGTCTTGGATACCTGCCCGTCGTGCATGAGCGGCAGGCGCCAGATCTGCTGTGAACGTGTGACCGCAACGTACACGTGCTTGTCCGTGGTACTGACCGTGATGCCATTGGGGCTCGGGATATTGCTCGCGAGCCGCTGCAGATCGCCGTTGGGTTTTAGCCGGTAGACTCGTCCGGAAGGGTCAACGATGCCGGTCTGCCCCTGATCGGTGAAATAGAGGTCGCCGTTCGACGCGAAGTTAAGGTCGTTGCAGCCCTTAAAGCCTTCGCTGTACGCGGTTTCGAGCAGCGGCTCGATCCTGCCGGTCTTCACGTCGAGCACCATAATGCCGCGCCGATAGTCGGCGACGTAGAGCCGGCCATCCTTGTGGAACTTCATGCCGTTCGGCCAGCCGTCGTATTGCACGACTATGTCCCAGGCGCCTTTCGGCGTGATGCGGAAGATACGCTGGAACGCGGTGTCGACGATGTAAAGATTGCCTTCGCGGTCGAACGCGGGGCCTTCGAGGAAACACTCGACTTCCGCGTTCTGCCGATTGGGATCCGACCACTTCGTGCGGCCTTTTTTGCGGAACTGGCCGGGCATCGACGTGAAGACTTCGGCCTTGATGAGCTCGAGCTGCTGGAACGGGTTGAACATGCGGCACGTCCTTTACATGAAAAGTCGCTGCGTTATTCCGGCGTGCGCCAGTTCAGTCCACGCGTGCGCCCGAAAACTTCACCACCTTCGCCCACTTCTCCGTTTCGCTCTTGATGAACGCGCCGAATTCCTGCGGCGTGCTGGTCAACGTCTCGGCCCCCTGCGCCGCGAGGCGCTCTTTCACGTCGGGGAGCGTCAGGATGCGGCGAATCTCGGCGTTGAGCTTCGCAACCGTGTCCTTCGACAATCCCGCCGGACCCAGCGCGCCATACCAATTGATGACTTCATAGCCCGGCAGGCCGGATTCGGCGATTGTCGGCACCTGCGGCGTCACCGGCGAGCGCCGGGAGCTGGTTACGGCGAGCGCCTTGATCTTGCCGGCATTCACGTGCGGCAGCGCGGGCGGCATGCTGCTGAAGATCATGGAAATGCGGCCGCCGAGCAGATCCTGGAGCGCCGGGACGGCGCCCTTGTAGGGTACGTGCAGCATCTTCACCTTCGCCATGGCGTTGAAGAGTTCGCCTGCGAGATGCTGCGGCGTGCCGTTTCCGGGCGAGCCGAAGGTGAGTTCGCCCGGGCGCGTCCGCGCGAGCGCGATCAGTTCCTTCACCGAA
>CAZCGD010000384.1:0-2874 GCA_964498105.1 uncultured Streptomycetaceae bacterium | reverse complement strand
TAAAGAAACGCTGCGGGAGCAATGGAGCAAACCATGGCCGAGATAGAGCGGCTGCGGGCGGCGCTGCGGGAACTACTGGTGGCGGTCAAGTTTGGTCCGATCTCAAACCTCAACCCCGATAACGCAAGCGCCAACCCAGGCTACATGGCTCGTATCCCGATTGGTTTTGTTGACACCGCCGAGGCAGCCCTGCGCGGGGGGGGGGAGAAGCAGGGAGATTACGACGGTGACGATCGAGGATCTGTCCGAGCACGGAAGAGCTGTCGACTGGACGGGATGGCGGTGCGGTACTTGCTGGCCGGCGGGATACGTCCGACAGGGACGAACCTCGCCTGGTTCGCGTCTGCCCTCATCGAGGCGCGAGGCCCTCACGTGTTCTACGCGACCCCGGATAGCAAGGGCGAGAGCGGAAACTGGGCGCGCGATTGCGACGAGTGCGGCATGAGCCCGGACGCGGTGCCCCACCAGTGACCGACAAGCCCGACAAGGCGCCGCCGACCTGGCGCGGCTGCGGGCAGAGCGGGACGAGGCGGCGATGTTTTGGAAAGGGCGGAGGTGCCCGAGATGGAGTTCGTATGGCTGTCGGGCCTGCGCGGGGAGTGGGAGAAGTGAGCGACTACACCGAGGAGGATCTTGCCAAGGCGCAGAAGTGGCTGAGCGAGCATGACGGTTTCTGTTTGCGAACCGCTGGCGAGGTGAACAATCACACGGCCGAGCCTGCGCTCGCCGCCTTCCGCGCAGAGGCCCGACTGGCGGGGTACCGCGAGGAGAGGGCCGAGGTGGAGCGGCTGCGGGCGGCGCTGCGGGAGCAATGGAGCAAACCCTGGCCGAGATAGGAGCGGCTGCATGAGCTATTGTCCGAAATGCGGTGATCCTTCGTTCCTCACTACTTACGGTGGCGGGCCGTGCCTCGAATGCACACTGCTCGTGCCAAAGAAGCCGAAAGGATTTATTGAAAGGATCAAGCGATGGCTGAGCCCTTCGTGGATAGACTCACGCAGATGATGCAGCGGATAGGCGAGGACGTGTTACCTGACCCGGTGCGGTACGCCGACCTAACGCCGGAGATGGTCAGGGACGCCTTCATCCAGCGGTGGAACGAGCTGCGGGCCGAGGTGGAGCGGCTGAAGGCGGAATACGCAGCAGCAGTCGAAGTCCCTACGATCCTATGTCGGCTTAACTGGCATTCGTGGGGCGTTGTGGTCGGAGACGCGCGGCGCTGCCGACGCTGCGGGCACGTCCAAGTCCGTTGCTGGACGAGGCGCGGGCGGCAGTGGACTAAGGGGGAGAAAGTAGATGCGACTTTGCGTGTACTACAGTTCACAGAAGCAACAACGCTCGGCCCACGACTACAGACTGCGGGGCACCCTGCTGAAAGTCGAGTGGATTGTTTGCAAGCGCTGTCAACGGCTCATCGACAGTGGACGACTTCAGTTGCCGGCCGTGCCGATCGGGCGCGGGGAGGGGGAGGAGTGAGCGACGTGGAGCAGTACACGGTGGCTGAGCTGTTTTGCGGTTGTGGGGGTCTATCCCACGGGTTCACCAAGTCTGGACATTTCCGCGTTGTGCTCGGAAACGACATCAAGAAAGCGGCTCTCCGCACGTTCGTCCACAATCATTCGCGGAAGCAGGCCCCTCCAGAAGTTTTGGAAGGGGATATTCGGGCCATTTCCATTCATCAGATTGAAGAAGCGCTTCAGCGCCAGGGCGTCGCGCCCGGCGAACTGGACTGCCTGATCGGCGGGCCGCCTTGCCAAGGTTTTTCTCAGATGCGGAGGGGCGAAGAACGACTAGTCGATGGGCTTGTTCGGTTTAAGGGCTATAACAAGCTCGATGACGACCCGCGCAACGACTTGGTCCTTCGATTTCTGGAGATAGTCAACGCTCTGCGGCCAAAGATTGTTTTGATCGAGAACGTGCCTCAGATGTTGCGCCACGGACATAACGGCGTCCTAGGCGGACTGGCCGCGAGCGTTCAATCCAGGCTTCAGGAGATGGGATACACCGTTGTCGTCGGCGTCATCAACTCAGCCGATTATGGGGTTCCTCAGTTAAGAGAGCGGTCATTGTTTCTGGCCTCTCGAATAGGCAGGATAGATTTTCCTGAGGCGACTCATGCCGATCCCGAAGCCACGGAACTTATCTCACGCGGGTTGTTGCCGTGGAATACGGTTCGGGATGCGTTGAGGGACTTGCCGGCTGCTGCTCCCGCAAAAGAAACGCTAGGGGGAGGGCCGCTCGGCCGCGCGAACCTATCTGATTATGCCCGGCTGATGCGAAGCGATCGGCAGTTCCCGTTTAACCATCTCACTCGCTCGTACAGCCAAAGAATTATCGACATTGTTCAAGATATGAAGCCGGGCGAGACGTGGGATAGCGCGAGCGAGCGCATGCAGTGCCGGTACGAGAAGCTCATCGCGAAACGCGTAAAAGAAGGCTCGACAAAAAACAAAGCAATGAATCGGAGGACGGCGAAGGCTCAACTCGTTAAAGAAGGCATCGTCAATCCCGTATTCTATCGGCGTTACTATTGGAGCGCCTACACGCGGTTGGCGTGGGACAGACCCGCTCTGACAATCACGGCGAACTGCAATTTTCTGGGATCGGGACGATTCACTCATCCCGAAGAGGATCGCGGAATCACCATGCGCGAAGCGGCGCGCCTGCAATCATTTGAAGATGATTTTTGCTTCATAACAGCCGCCACGCGAGACGACACGGCAACGATCGGCGTTGGCATGGATATGATCGGCGAAGCTGTTCCGCCTCTTCTGGGCGAGGCGTTCGGTCGCCGCACGGCCGCCGCGCTGAGGAGCTGGTCGCCATTCAGTAAGGAGTGTGAGTCATGAGCCCGACGTGGAATCCACTTAGCAC
>CAZCGD010000383.1:0-27899 GCA_964498105.1 uncultured Streptomycetaceae bacterium | reverse complement strand
CGCGGACCGCAGAAGGCGCCCACCAAGGTTGCGCTCTCTCTGCGCCTGTCACCGGAAGTCGTCAGGCATTTCAAGGCCGCCGGGCCCGGATGGCAAACCCGTATCGACGAGACGCTGAAGAAGCTGATTGCCCCGGGCAGGCGGCCCACCTCGAAAATCTGACGCGCAATCACTCGATCACCCGGTCCGCCCGCACCGCGAGCTCGCGCGATATCTCGAGCTTGAGCGCCCTGGCGGTTTTCATGTTGATCACCAGCTCGAACCGGGTCGGCTGCTCGATCGGCAGATCTGCCGGCTTCGTGCCCTTCAGTATCCGGTCCACGTAGTAGGCGGCGCGGCGATAGTTCGCTAAACCATCCGCGCTGTAGCTGAACAAAGCCCCTGCCTCAGCCCACCCGCCCGTTCCCGCGACAACCGGCAAGCGTTGCGCAAGCGCGAGCTTGACGATGCGCCGCCGCTCGACAGTGAATGTCTGCGAATTGAACACGACTAGCGCCTGCGCTCCTTCCTTCGCCAGGCGCGAAATGGCTGCCTCAATCTCTTCCGGTTTGCCTGCATCGGCGAAGCGCGCTTCCACGGAGTATTGCGCTACTGAACGACGCACAGCTTCCGTCATCAAACCGGGATTCGAGGTCGTGGGATCCCGCAGAAAACCTACGCGCCGCAGTTTCGGCGCGGCGACGAGCAGTAGCTCCAGGTGTTTCTCGGCGAGTTCGTACACGAAGTTGTGGACCCCGGTCACCATGCCCCCGGGCCGTGCCAGGCTTGCCGCGAGTCCTCCTACAACCGGATCGGGTCCGCTGGCCTGCACGACCGGTGTGGTGGGCGCGGCTTTTGCGGCAGCACGCACCGCAGGCCCGGGCGCAGCCACGATGACCGCGGGCCTTCTCGTCGCAAGCTCCTGGGCCAGGGGTTGCAGCCGTTCTATCCGCCCGTCTGCCCAGCGCTCTTCGATTACGACCTGCGAGCCTTCCTTCCAGCCCAGGGCCGCGAGCCCTTCCTTAAACGCCGCGAAGAAGTGCCCATTCGCCTCACGGGATCCCCCATTCAGCCAGCCGATCAATATCGGCGCCTTCTTCGCTTGCGCGAACACCGCGCCCGACCAAGCGAGCGCAGGCCACGCTGCTGCGGCAAGCAGGAAGGCCCGTCGCGTTGAGCGGCGCGCAGCGTCCGTTCCAACGCGGCGACGTAAACCGGCACGCACGTGTCCGGATTTACGGTTCATTCGGTCACCCGCCTGTAAACCTCGAAGCAACCACAACCGTTAGTTCGTAGTACGCCTCCGCTCCAGGCCCGGTGCGGTGGTTGACGATGTGATTTAACGTGGATACAATAAATACGGTCGAAATCACCTTCGATCCGGCTAAGAACGCGGCCAACATCCGCCAGCGGGGTTTGCCGTTTTCGCTGGTGCAAGAGGACTTTGACTGGACGACTGCTCTCGTCGTCGAGGACACGCGCAGGGACTACGGAGAGCGGCGGTATCGTGCGCTCGGCCTGATCGGCGGGCGGCTGCACGCGGTGGTGTACACCCCGCGAGCAGGCGCTCTTCACGTTATCAGCCTGCGCAAGGCCAACCGGCGCGAGGAGAAACGCTATGCCACGCAAACGCAATCCAACCCTGATTGACGACGAAAATCCCGAATGGACGGACGAAACGTTCGCCCGCGCCCGGCCCGCCCGTGAAGTGCTTGGCGAGCAACTCGGCGCCGAGGCGGCGGCAAAGCTGCTCAAGCCCAAGCGCGGACGCCCTGCAAAAGCGGCGCCGAAGCGTCCTACCAACATCCGCTTCTCTCCGGAGGTGCTCGCGCATTTCCGCACCACCGGAAAAGGCTGGCAGACGCGGATGGATGAAGTGTTGAAACAGCATGTGTCACGGCAGGCGCGTAAGCCTTCGGCGACAAAGCGAATCAGCGGGCGTCGCACTGCGCGCGCGTAGTTCACTCGATCACCCGATCGGCACGAAACAGGACCGTCCGCGGGATCGTAAGGCCGATCGCCTTGGCGGTCTTCAGGTTGATCACCAGCTCGAACTTGGTCGGCTGTTCGACCGGTAGATCGCCGGGTTTCGCGCCCTTCAAGATCTTGTCCACGTAGGTGGCGGCGCGCCGGTACATGTCGGCACGATCCAGCCCATAGGTCACAAGCCCGCCGGCGTCCGCGAATTCCGACCACTGATATATCGATGGCAGGCGGCCCTTTGCCGCAAGGCCCGCGATCCGTTTTAAATTCGCCAAGAACATCTGGTCTGGCAGCACGAAAAGAGCGCCAGCGCGCTCCCGGGTCGCGGCTTCGAGCGCTTTATCGAAATCTTCAGGGCTCCGTACCTCCAGCGAATGAAGCTCGACTCCCAGTTGCCGTGCCGGGAGTTGGATTTCCTTCCAACCGAGCTTGGAGCCTGCGCCCTGTGGATTCCAGAGCACCGCCACGCGGGAGAGCCTGGGAACCATTTCCTTGAGCAGCTCCAGTCGTTTTCCACTCAGCTCCGTGCTCATCTGGGACAACCCCGTGATGTTGCCGCCGGGCCGGGCCAGGCTCTCAATCAGCCCACTCGCAACAGGGTCAGCCGGACCCACCATAACGATAGGGATCGCCCGGGTAGCATTCTTGGCAGCCAGCGCATCGGAACCAACGGAAGCGACGATGACGTCTACCTTGAGACGGACGAGATCAGCCGCGAGGTCAGGGAGGCGATCGACTCTACCCTCCGCATAGCGGTACTCAATGGTGAGGTTCTTGCCCTCGACCCATCCGCGGTCGCGCAGCCCTAGCCGGAATGCCTCGTGCCAGAGCGCGGTATCGGAAGGAGAGAATGGCGTAAGCAGTCCTATCCGGCGGACTCTTGCCGGTGCTTGCGCGCGTGCTGCGCCCGCCCAGGCGAGCGCGCCTGCTCCGAACGCAATGAGCAATTCCCGACGTGTTGTCATGCGACCTGACGGGGTTACCCGTCCCCCCTGGATACCGACGACCCGATTCTAGTCGCTTTTCAGGCAGAGGAAGTGAGAGGCACTACACTCCAATCTTGCGCAATATTTACACCCGGACCATGCCCAAAGCGACCGGTTTCAATATTAGCCACGGAAACACACGGAATCACACGGACAAGAACTCGACCCAGTAAATGTCCCTTTAACCATTCACTTATTTCCGTGTGTTTCCGTGTGTTTCCGTGGCTGTAATGGTTTTTGAGATGGCTTCAAGTGAAAGAGAGTGAGACCCGCGCGGCGCGCGGAACTATTAT
Source organism: uncultured Streptomycetaceae bacterium (assembly GCA_964498105.1). Lineage (GTDB taxonomy): Bacteria > Pseudomonadota > Gammaproteobacteria > Burkholderiales > SG8-41 > SG8-41. Next base: position 24,658 of record CAZCGD010000383.1, on the reverse strand, counting down.
CACTTATCACCGTTCACACCCTTATAATTCGAGCATGAGCAGCATCCGCGTTCTCCCCGAATTATTGATAAGCCAGATCGCCGCCGGTGAAGTCGTCGACCGCCCCGCCTCCGCCCTCAAGGAATTGCTGGAGAACAGCCTCGACGCCGGCGCGCGGGAAATTTCCGTGGTGCTCGCCGGGGGCGGCGCCAAGCTCATCAAGGTCGCGGACGACGGCGGCGGCATCGCGCGCGACGAGCTGAAGCTCGCGCTCGCCCGCCACGCCACCAGCAAGATCGGCTCGCTCGAGGACCTGGAACGGGTCGGCAGCCTCGGCTTCCGCGGCGAGGCGCTCGCCAGCATCGCCGCGGTGTCGCGCTGCACGCTGTCGAGCCGCCGCGTGGGCGACAAGCACGCCTGGACGGTGACCGCCAGCGGCGCGGAAATCTCGAAGGCCGAGCCCGCCGCGCTGTCGGCCGGCACCAGCATCGAGGTCCGCGACCTCTATTTCAATACCCCGGCGCGCCGCAAATTCTTAAAGTCCGAGCCGACCGAGTACGCGCACTGCGAGGAAGCGTTCCGGCGCGTGGCTCTGTCCCGGCCCGAGGTCGGCTTCACGCTGCAGCACAACAGCCGGACGCAATGGCACCTCAAGCCGCAACCGCTGCGCGAGCGCATCGGCGCACTTCTCGGCGAAGATTTCCACGCCGCGGCGCTCGCCGTGGACGAAGCGAGCGGCGTGGGCCTGCGGCTCACCGGAGCGATCGGCCTGCCGGCGCACGCGCGGGCGTCGCGCGACGCCCAGTACTGTTTCGTCAACGGCCGCACCGTGCGCGACAAGCTCTCCGCCCATGCCATCCGCCAGGCCTACCAGGACGTGCTGCACCACGACCGCCATCCCGCCTTCGTGCTGTTTCTCGAGATCGACCCGTCGCAGGTGGACGTCAACGTCCACCCGACCAAGACCGAGGTGCGCTTCCGCGACGCGCGCGCCGTGCACCAGTTCATCTTCCACGCGCTGAACAAGACCCTCGCCGGCTCGACGGCGGGCACCGGGGCGGCCCGTGTCCAGGTCTTCGCAGCGGCAGCGGGGGTGGGAGCGGGAGCGGCCCCAGTGATCCTGCGCCAGGCCGCGATGGCGCTGGGCGCGAGCGAGCCGTCGGCGTTCTACGAGACCCTGTTCGGCCGGCCCGGGCCCGCCGCGCCCCTGCCGGAAGGGGAAGACTCCCCGCTGGGATACGCGCTGGCGCAGCTCTCCGGCGTCTACGTGCTCGCTCAGAACCAGCACGGCCTGGTGATCGTGGACATGCACGCCGCACACGAGCGCATCCTGTACGAGAAACTAAAGGACTTGCTCGACAGCCGCGAGATCCCGATGCAGCCGCTGCTGGTGCCGGTCTCCTTCCCCGCCGCGCCGCTCGACGTTGCCACCGTGGAAGAGCACGGGGACGTGCTGCGCACCATCGGCTTCGACATCGGCGCCGCCTCGCCGACGTCGCTCATCGTGCGCGCCGTGCCGGCGCCGCTCGCCGACGCGGACGCCCGCAACCTTGCTTGCGACGTGCTGCGCGAGATCCGGGAAACCGGCGCGAGCCGCGTGTTGACCGAGCGGCGCAACGAGCTGCTCGGCACCATGGCATGCCACGCCGCGGTGCGCGCCAACCGCAAGCTGACGGTGCCGGAGATGAACGCCCTGCTGCGCGAGATGGAAACGACCGAGCGCTCCGGGCAGTGCAATCACGGCCGGCCGACGTGGCACCAAGTCTCCCTCGCAGAACTGGACCGCCTATTCATGCGCGGGCGGTAGCTCATAGGGCGTGACGTGGTGAGGCGTGACATGATGGAGCGTGACGTGGTAGTGCGTGACGTGGAGAAGCGCAATTCGTAAGTGGTATATAGACTCCCACCACCCCGCCTGCTGCGCAGGCACCCCTCCTCGGGCAGGAGGGGAGTAACGACAGCGGTGACCTGTGACCAGTAAAAGAAAACCCAAATCCAAGGCTACGCGGAAGAAGTCCGCCACGCCCCGCCGTACCGCACGCGTCAAGCGTGCCGCTTCGTCTACGCCCTCATCCCTCATCCCTCATCCCTCATCCCTCGCCCCTCATCCCTCATCCCTCCGCCCTCATCCCTCTGCAAAATCGCCGCCGGCGATTTTGTTGATGGGCCCGACGGCCAGCGGCAAGACCGCCGTGGCGGTACGGCTGGCGCAGACGCTGCCGTGCGAAATCATCAGCGTGGACTCGGCTCAGGTCTACAAGGGGATGAACATCGGCACCGCCAAGCCCGACGCCGAGCTGCTGCAGTGGGCGCCGCACCACCTCATCAACGTCATCGAGCCGCACGAGCGCTATTCGGCGGCGCGCTTCCGCGACGACGCGCTGGCGCTGATGCGCGAGATCACCGAGCGGGACCACATCCCGCTGCTGGTGGGCGGCACCATGCTGTACTTCCAGGCGCTCACCGAGGGATTGAACGAGCTGCCGGAGGCGGACCCGATGATCCGCCTGATGATAGACACCATGGCCGAGGAACAGGGCTGGCCGGGGGTGCATGCGAAGCTGGCGCGAGTGGACCCGGTGACGGCCGCGCGGCTGGAGCCCAACGACTCGCAGCGCATTCAGCGCGCGCTGGAGGTCTATTACCTTACCCAGAAGCCGCTGTCGCAACTGCTGCAGAAGCCCAAGTACGTCTATTTCCCCTACACCCCGATCAGGATCGCCCTCGTCCCCAGCGAGCGCGAGGTGCTGCACCTGCGCATCGCGCAGCGCTTCGACGCCATGCTGCAGCAGGGCCTGGTGGCCGAATTGACGCAGCTGCGCGAGGAGTACGGGCTGGAGCCGACCATGCCCTCGATGCGCTGCGTCGGTTATCGCCAGGCGTGGGAGCACCTCGCGGGCCGGATCGGGTTAGCGGAACTGCGCGAGCAGGGCATTGCCGCCACCCGCCAGTTCGCCAAGCGCCAGCTGACCTGGCTGCGCTCCATGGAAGCCGTCACCGAATTCGACTGCCTGGGCGAGGACGTCGCCGAGCTCGTGCTCGAATACGTCCGCCGCGAACTGGAAGCGATGCTCGTCAGCGGCTGAGCTCCTTACCTGTTCCAAGTTCCAAGTTCAAAGTTCCAAGTTGTCCCACACCCTGAGACCCGAAAACCTGGAACATGGAACCTGGAACGTGGAACTTTGAACACCGTTAAGTGCGGCGCGAGGTCATGTCCCGCAGCCGGTCCGCGGCGGCCTTGAGCAGGGACACCGCGAAAACGGGATTGGTCTTTACCATCAGCAGGAAATCGCTGCGGTTGATCGACAGCAGGTCGCAGTCGGTCTCGGCAGTGGCAGTGGCGGCGCGCGGGGACTGATCGACCAGGGCCATTTCGCCGAAGACACCGCCAGGCCCCACCCACTCGACGATCTTGGACTTGATGGAAATGGCGACCCTGCCCGACAACACGACGTACATGAATACCCCCGTCTCGCCCTCCTTCATGATGACCTTGTTGAGAGGGCAGTGCTGGGGAAGGCGATACTGGGTTGCCACCAGCAGTCCCTGGAGCAGCTTGTCGTCGAACACCCTGCGCGTGCGCGCCCCGTCGGACGCCTCCAGCGACTTGCTCATTGCGAGCATGGCCACGGTCAGCCGCAACCGGTTGATCAGGATGGTCATCAGCATCAGCGCGAATTCCGGCGTCTTCTGGATCGAGCTCTGGAACTGCCGGACATCCAGTGACAGCGCGCGGCAGGCGGTCTTCGCCGCGGCCGTGGCGCTGCGCGGCAGGCTGCTGATCGTGGCCATTTCGCCGAAAATCTCGCCGGCCTTGACGACGTCCAGCACCTTTTTCCCGCGGATAAGGGTTACTTCGCCTTCCACCAGGTAGTACATCCGGTCGCTGCTCTGGTTTTCGGAGAAGAATTTCGCGCCCTGCGGGATCAACTCGATCTTGCCCACGGCCTCGAAGCACATCCGCGCCACCGCCGGGTTGTAGACCGCGCTTTTTGAAGGCCTGCTTGCAGCGGTGAAATCGAGATCTTCCATATCACTTGTACTTCGCGGTCATGAATCTCAGCCGTTCCGACAGGGCCTTCAACAGGTTCATCGCGAAGGCGGGCTTGATCTTCAGCAGGTTCATGAAATCCGCGCGATTGATCGCGAGCAGCGTGCAATCGGTCTCGGTGGTCGCGGTCGCGGCGCGCGGGGCCTGGTTGACCAGCGCCATTTCCCCGAACACGCCTCCGGGACCGATCTTCTCGAGTACCCTGCCGCCGATGGACACCGCAACCACGCCTTCCACCACCACGTACATGAACATTCCCCTGTCGCCCTCCTTCATGATGACCTTCTTCGCGGGATGGGAAGCTGCGGGCTTGTCTTCCAGCTCGCGCTCCAGGTCGGTGAGGAGCTTGCGGTCGAACACGGTCGCCCGGTTCCAGCGATCCTTCTCCGACAGCCGGCCGCCGCTGGTCAGGCTGGTGATGGTCTCGCGTAGGCGGCTGATGATGATGTTCATGAGCATCAACGCGAACGCCGGCGATTTTTCGACCGCATCCTGGCACTGCTTCTGGTCGAGGGAAATGACGCTGCAGGCGGTCCTGGCCACCGCGGTGGCCGAACGCGGCAACTGGCTGATCGGAGCCATCTCACCGAATATCTCGCCCTGGCCCAGGATGGCGATGACTGTATTCCTGATGCTCAGGGTCACCTCGCCTTCCAGCAGCAGAAAGATCCGGTCGCTGCCCGCCAGCATGCCGCCGGTTTTATCGGCTTCGACGAACACCGGCTTGCCCTGCTCGATGCGCTCGGTCACACCGGCGGACTTGAAGAACTCCAGCGCCACGGCCGGCTGGTAGAGCGTGCTGTGCGCGGGCCGGGTGAATCCCGGGGCGTCTTCCTGCAGTTTCAGTTCCATGGTTTCTCCGCGGCGGGTGGCTACAGCCGCCTTACCCCTTGCGCCTGACCTGCGCCCCGACCCACCCCCTGGCGAAGGTTATCTTAATTTCCTCATCGAGCGCGAGCCGGGAGCCGTCGCGCACGATGGCCCGGTCCGCCCCCTCGGTAATACTGTAGCCACGCTCCAGCACCGATTGGGGATCAAGATGCTTCAGATGCGCGCCCAGGCGCGCCACCAGTGCCGTAGACGCCTCCAGCTGACGCCGCGCGCCCGCCCGCAGGCGCCGCGCCAGTTCCGCGGACTCCCGTGCGATACCCGGCACGTCGGGCTTGCAGGCGATCAGGCGCAAGCCGATCTCGCGTGTTTGCCAGCCCAGGTCCTCCAGGCCACGCCCCCACGCGCCCGACAGGCGGGTCGAGAAGTGCCGCAGCTCGTTCATCTGGCGCCCGATGCGCTCCCCCGGATGGATCAGGCGGCGGCTGAGGTAATCGAGGCGTTGCACGCGGTCCTGCAGGCCGCGCATGGCGACCCGCAGCAGCCCGTGGCCGAGCTGCATCAGCATTTTCGACAGCGCTTCCCGGTCAGGGCTCGCCATCTCGGCCGCGCCCGTCGGGGTCGGGGCACGGCGGTCCGCGACGAAATCGGCGATGGTGAAATCCGTTTCGTGACCGATTCCGCTCACGACCGGCACCGGGCACGCGCGTATGGCGCGCGCCACGACCTCTTCGTTGAACGACCACAGGTCCTCGATGCTGCCGCCACCGCGGCAGACGATCAGCACCTCGCATTCTCCCCGTTCCCCCGCCAGCGCGATGGCGGCCGCGATGCGCTCGCCCGCGCCCTCGCCCTGCACCGGCGTCGGATACACGATTACCGGCAGCCCCGGCATGCGCCGCCGCAGGGTCGTCAGGACATCGCGCAGCGCCGCCGCCCGGGGCGACGTCACGATCCCGATCGCGCGCGGGAAACGCGGCAGCGGCCGCTTGCGCGCTGGATCGAACAATCCTTCCTTATCCAGCCTGGCCTTCAGGCGCTCGAACGCCTCGTAGAGCGCGCCGAGGCCGGCGCGGCGCATGACCTCGACGCCAAGCTGGAACTTGCCGCGCGCCTCGTAGAGGGTGGGCAACGCGCGCACCTCCACTTGCATACCGTCCTGCGGCAGCCAGCCGAGCAACTGGGCGCGGCCGCGGAACATCACGCAGTCCACCTGGGCCTGCGCGTCCTTCAGGGTGAAATAGCAGTGGCCGGAATCGTAGCGCTTGTAGTTGGAGATCTCGCCGGCCACCCACATCAGCGGCAGGTTGCGCTCGAGCGCTTCCCGCGCCAGGCGATTCAGCGCCGAAACCGAGATGACTTGCGATGCCGGCGCGGTGAACAGATCAGTCATCGGCGCATTTTAAGGCAACGGACGTTGAGTAATCGAACTCTCCGGAATAATTCCCTGACAGATTCAGGGCTTGCGGGTGCGCCACCCTGTACCAGGGCGGACCTTTCGTCCACAGTGGTCACACGGCTGTCACCGGCATTCCCCGCAAACCCAGTAGCGGCGCGGGTTTTCGGTCAAGCCGTTGAATCTACGCCGCAAACCGGCGGCCAGAATTTGACCACCGGAGCAAATTTCCATACAGGAACCTCACTTACGCCAACGCTCACCAGCGTATACACAGGGTTATCCACAGCAATTGTGGACAACATTTCAAGGCGTGCCCCGCCGCGCGGCGAAAAAATTCGCGCGCGCGAATTTTTATTGCGCGGTTGCTGAAAATGCTTTGCACGGATAGAGTTACGGCCACTTTCCAGGAGAAACTCGAGTGTTCGCTATCATCGAAGCTGCAGGTTGGCCGATCTGGTTCATCATCATCGCCTCCGTCGTCGCCCTCGCCATTATCGGGGAACGCCTGTGGACGCTGCGTGAATCGTTGGTCATGCCGAAGAACCTGCTCAATCAGGTGGTGCAGGAATACCGGCAGAACGGGATCAATCCCCCGCTGTTGTCGCGGCTCGCCAAGGGCTCTCCGCTCGGGCAAATCTTCGCTGCCGGGCTGAGAAACACCAAGAACCCGCCCGCCATCATCAAGGAAGCCATCGAGGAGAGCGGCCGCTCGGTCGCTATCGACCTCGAGCGCTTCCTTACCAGCCTCGGCACCATCGCCGCCATCTCGCCGCTGCTCGGGCTCTTCGGCACGGTGGTGGGCATGATCGAGATCTTCGGCTCGCAGACGCCGCAGGGCGGTAACCCGCTGCAAATGGCGCACGGCATCTCGATCGCGCTCTACAACACCGCCTTCGGCCTGGTCGTCGCGGTGCCGGCCATGATCTTCTACCGGCATTTCCGCGCCAGGGTGGACGAAATGCTGGTGGACATGGAGATACAGGCCATCAAGCTGGTCGAGATCATCCATGGGGAAAGGCAATGAGATTCAGGCCGCGCGCCTTCCGCGACGAGCCGGAGATCAACTTCATCCCGCTGATCGATGTGCTGCTGGTGATCCTGATCTTCCTGATGGTCACCACCACCTATTCCCGCTACGCCGAGCTGCACATCAGCCTGCCCACCGCGGACGCCGACATGCAGCAGGAAAAGCGCGACCAGGTGGACGTCGCCGTGGACACCCAAGGGCGTTATTCCATCAATCGCACCGCCATTGCATTCAGCGGCACGCCCGCCTTAAGCGCCGAGTTGAAGCGCGCCGCCGGGGCCACGCCGGACCCCGTGGTCGTGATCACCGCCGACGCCAACGCGCCGCACCAGTCCGTGATCAACATCATGGAAGCAGCGCGCCTCGCGGGCTACAGCAAGATCACCTTTACTACTCAAGCAGCGAAGAAGTGACGAATATACAGTTCCAGGTTCCAGGTTCCAGGTTCCAGGTTCAAGGTCCGAGGTTCAAGGTTTGAACTTGGAACTTTGAACCTGGAACTTTGAACGTTTCATGGCCTGGATCGAATCCCACTGGGAGCGGGTGACGCCCGTGTCCGCCCTGCTCTACCCGCTGAGCCTGGTGTTCGGCGCGGTGGTGAAGGCGCGCTGCGGTCTCTATGACGGCGGGATCGCCCCCTCCATCCGGCTGCCGGTGCCGGTCATCGTCGTCGGCAACATCACCGTGGGCGGCACCGGCAAGACCCCGCTGGTGCTGTGGCTGGCGGAGTTTCTGCGCGCCCGCGGGCTCACTCCGGGGATCGTATGCCGCGGCTACGGCGGCAGCTCGCGCTCGCCTCAGCGCGTGGCGCCCGAATCCGACCCTCTCGTCGTCGGCGACGAAGCCGTGCTGCTGGCGCGCCGCGGATGCTGCGAAGTGTGGGCCGGCGCGGACCGCGTCGCTGCCGCGCTCGCGCTGCTCGCGGCGCAGGCCCCGTGCGATGTCGTGATCAGCGACGACGGACTGCAGCACTACGCCCTGGCGCGCGATCTGGAGATCTGCGTGGTGGACGGCGGGCGCGGCTTCGGCAACAACTGGCTGCTCCCCGCCGGCCCCCTGCGGGAGCCGCGGTCGCGCCTCGCGCAGGTCGACGCAATCGTGGTCAACCACGACCTCCGCGGCGAATCCCATCCCACGCTAACCGGGCTGCCGGACGACATCCCCCGCGTCAACATGAGGGTGGAAGGCCGGGAGTTCCGCAACCTGGCCAATCCTGCGCAGCGCGTCGGCCCCGAACATTTTCGCGGGAAAACCGTCCACGCTATCGCCGGTATTGGCAATCCGCAGCGTTTTTTCTCATTGCTGCGGCTGTTCGGACTCGAGGTTGCGACCCGCCCCTTTCCCGATCACCACCCGTTCACCGCCGTCGACCTCGCGTATGCCGGAACCGATCCAGTCCTGATGACGGAAAAGGATGCGGTAAAATGCCGGCAGTTCGCCAGAACGTCGCACTGGGAGCTGGCGGTGGATGCAGTGCCCGGTCCCGCCCTCGGCGAGATAGTGCTGCGCGGCCTGGCACGCAAGATCGATAAGCTGGAGAGATAAAGTGGACAGCAAGCTGCTCGACATACTGGTGTGCCCGCTGTGCAAAGGCCCTCTGCTGTACAAGAAGCCCCAGGGCGAGTTGATCTGCAAGCCGTGCCGCCTCGCCTACCCGATCAGGGACGACATCCCGGTGATGCTCGAGGACGAAGCCAGGAAACTTCCCCCGGAAGAGGAAGTTTCCTGACCGGGAGAGCGCAAGGGCGGGAGAGCGGGAGATGGAAAACCCGACTTCTCCCCACTTCCGACCTCCCGCACTCACGATCTCCCGATCTCTCGTGAAATTCTCAGTAATCATTCCCGCCCGCTACGCCTCCACGCGCTTCCCCGGCAAGCCGCTCGCCGACGTCAGGGGCAGGCCGATGGTAGTGCGCGTCGCCGAGCGCGCCAGCCGCAGCGGCGCCGAGGAAGTGCTGATTGCCACCGACCATGTCGGGATCGCCGCGGCGGCCGCGCGTTACGGCTACCGGGCGGTGATGACGCGCAGGGACCATGCATCGGGAACCGACCGCATCGCGGAAGTTGTCGCCCGGTGCCGGTATCCGGCGGATCGGATCGTTGTCAACGTGCAGGGAGACGAGCCGATGATCGAGCCGTCCCTGATCCGGCGGGTCGCAACGAGCCTGGCGAGCCACCGCGCCGCGGCCATGGCAACGGCCTGCCACCCGATCCGGAATGCGCGCGAGCTCGCCAACCCGAACGTGGTGAAAGTGGTGCTGGACCGCGACGGCTACGCGCTCTACTTCAGCCGGGCGCCGATCCCGTGGGCGCGCGACGCCTTCGCGCGCGGCATCTCCCGCATCCCGGCTGGGCTGCCGGTATACCGCCACCTCGGCATCTACGCCTACCGCACGGCGTTCCTGCGCGCCTACACGCGGCTCGCGCCCGCCGCGGTCGAGCGCTTCGAGGCGCTGGAACAATTGCGGGCGCTGGCCCACGGCTACCGAATACACTGCGCCGTTACGCGGGCGGCCCCGCATCCGGGCGTGGATACCCCGGCCGATCTCCGGCGCCTGCTTCGCCGCAAAAGCGAGAAACAATGAGAATCATCCTGCTGGGCATGCCCGGCGCCGGCAAAGGCACCCAGGCCCGGTTCCTGATGGAACAGTGCGGGATCCCGCAGATCTCGACCGGCGACATGCTGCGCGCCTCGATCAAGAACGGCACGCCGCTCGGCACGCAGGCCAGGAGCACCATGGACCGGGGCGCCCTTGTCCCCGACGAGATCGTGATCGAACTGGTACAGGAGCGCGTCAAGGCGATGGATTGCCGGCCGGGCTTCATCGTGGACGGCTTCCCGCGCACCATACCGCAGGCCGAGGCGCTGCGCCGCGCCGGGATCGACATCGATTTCGTCCTCAATATCGACGTCAGCGACGAGGAGATCCTGCGGCGCATGAGCGGCCGGCGCGTGCACGCGGCGTCGGGGCGCAGCTACCACGTCGTATTCAACCCGCCCCGCGTGGCCGGCACGGACGATATCAGCGGCGAGCCGCTGGTGCAGCGCGACGATGACAAGGAAGAAACGGTGAGAAAGCGCATCGCTACCTACCACGCCCAGACCAAGCCGCTGGTGGAGTACTACTCCCGCTGGGCGCGTAGCGGCGACGCGCATGCGCCGCGCTACGCCAGGATCGACGGCAACGGCGCGGTCGATGAAATCCGCGAGCGGCTGCTCGCGGCGCTGGCCGGAAAACGGTGAATGGTGAATGGTGAATGGTGAGTAGTGAGTGGTAAAATTCGCCCTGCTTGAAATTCACTTATCCTCCGTGATCTTTGTGGCCAGCTATTGACCGTATGCCCAAGCAGAACGCTTTTTACGCCCAGTCCGGCGGTGTAACCGCCACCATCAACACCACTGCCTGCGGCGTCATCGAGACCGCCCGCAAGCACAAGCAGAGAATCGGCAAGGTCTACGCCGGGCGCGATGGCATCATCGGCGCGCTTACCGAAGACCTCATCGACACGTCGCAGGAGCCGGCTGCAGCCATCCGCGCGCTGCGCCACACGCCGGGCGGCGCCTTCGGCTCGTGCCGCTACAAGCTGAAGGGCCTCGACGAGCACCGCGCGCAGTACGAGCGGCTGATCGAGGTGTTCAGGGCGCACGACATCGGTTATTTCTTCTACAACGGCGGCAACGACTCGGCGGACACCTCGTACAAGGTATCGCAGATCGCCGAGCGCCTCGGCTATCCCCTGGTCTGCGTCGGGGTGCCCAAGACGGTGGACAACGACCTCGCGGTGACCGACTGCTGCCCCGGCTTCGGCTCGGTGGCGAAGTACGTGGCGACCAGCATCCGCGAGGCGGGCTACGACGTCGCGTCCATGGCGCGCACCTCGACCCGGGTCTTCATACTCGAGGTGATGGGCCGGCACGCCGGCTGGATCACGGCCGCCTGCGGACTCGCCGCGGAGAAGGAAGGCGACGCGCCGCAGATCCTGCTGTTTCCCGAGATCAAGTTCGACGAGGCGCGCTTTCTTGCCCGGGTGGACGACACCGTGCGGCGGCACGGCTATTGCACGATCGGCGTCTCCGAGGGCCTCCGCAACGCGGACGGCAAGTTCCTGTCTGAGTCCGGCCTGCGCGACGCTTTCGGCCACGCCCAGCTGGGTGGCGTCGCGCCGCTCATCGCGAACCTGGTGAAGGACCGGCTGAAACAGAAGTATCACTGGGCCGTTGCCGATTACCTGCAGCGTTCCGCGCGCCACATCGCGTCGAAGACCGATGTCCTGCAGTCCTACGCGGTGGGCAAGGCGGCAGTGGAGCTGGCCATCAAGGGCAGGAGCGGCGTGATGCCGGTCATCGTCCGCAAGTCCAGCAAGCCCTATCGCTGGACCGTGGGCGTCGCCGAGCTGAAGGACGTCGCCAACCAGGAAAAGATGATGCCGCGCGACTACATTACCGGGGACGGCTTCCACATCACCGACAAGTGCCGGCAGTACCTGGAGCCGCTGGTGCAGGGCGAGGACTACCCACCCTACCGCAACGGCCTGCCGGCCTACGTGAAGCTCAGGAACGCGGCGGTGCCGAAAAAGCTGAAAACCGAATTCAAGATCTGAATTGAAACCGCAGATAAACGCAGATAAACGCAGATACAATCGATAAACAAAAAGAACAACCGGCCGAATCGAAAACCTCTTGTCCGGAATTGTTCCGGCGGATCTTGTGAATTTTGCATGTTCTATTCTAATTATTGTTTTCATCCGCGTTTATCTGTGGTTAAAAAATAGCGTTTTTCCAAGGGGAGTCGTGATGGCAAATGGTCTGTGGTTTGCACTGGTCTGCTCGATCGTCGCGCTGGTTTACGGCGCCGTCTCGATCAAGTGGATCCTCGGTCAGCCGGCCGGCAACGATCGCATGCGCGAAATCGCGTCGGCGATCCAGGCCGGGGCGCAGGCCTATCTCAATCGCCAGTACACGACGATCGGCATCGTCGGCGTGGTGCTGTTCGTGCTGATCTGGGTGGTACTGGGGGGCACCACCGCGGCCGCCTTCGCGGTCGGCGCGGTGCTGTCCGGCCTCGCCGGCTTCATCGGCATGAACGTATCGGTGCGCGCCAACGTGCGCACGGCGGAAGCCGCCCGCGGCGGCATCAACCCGGCGCTGAACATCGCGTTCCGCGGCGGCGCCATCACCGGCATGCTGGTGGTCGGGCTCGGCCTGCTCGGGACCGTCGGCTTCCTGTGGTTTCTGCTCAACGGCGCCCCCGCCGGCACGAAGATGAGCGACATCTTGAAGCCGCTCATCGGCCTCGCCTTCGGCGCCTCGCTGATCTCGATTTTCGCGCGTCTGGGCGGCGGCATCTTTACCAAGGGCGCCGACGTCGGCGCCGACCTGGTGGGCAAGGTCGAAGCCGGCATCCCCGAGGACGACCCGCGCAACCCGGCGGTGATCGCCGACAACGTGGGCGACAACGTCGGCGACTGCGCCGGCATGGCGGCCGACCTGTTCGAGACCTACGCCGTGACCATCATCGCCACCATGCTGCTCGGCGCGCTGATGCTGTCCAAGCCCGAAATCGTCGGCAACGTCGTGGCCTACCCGCTGGTGCTGGGCGGCTTCGCGATCATCGCCTCGATCGTCGGCTGCGCCTGCGTCAAGACCTCCGACGGCAAGAACATCATGGGCGCGCTCTACCGCGGCCTGACCGTGGCCGGCGTGCTGGCGCTGATCGCCTTCTATCCGATCACGGACTGGCTGATGGGCGGCATCGCCGCGCACTACCCGAACCTGTCGGTGATGAAGCTCTACGGCGCGGCGGTGGTCGGCCTGGCGCTGACGGCGTTCCTGGTGTGGATCACCGAGTACTACACCGGCACGCAGTACCCGCCGGTGCGCCACGTGGCCTCCGCCTCGACCACGGGCCACGGGACCAACATCATCGCCGGCCTCGGCGTGTCGATGCGCTCGACCTCCTGGCCAGTGCTGGCCGTATGCGTGGCGATCTATGCTGCCTACATGCTGGCCGGTCTCTACGGCATCGCGATCGCGGCGACTTCCATGCTGTCCATGGCGGGCATCATCGTCGCGCTCGACGCCTACGGCCCGATCACCGACAACGCCGGCGGCATCGCCGAGATGGCGGAACTGCCGAAGTCGGTGCGCGACGTGACCGACCCGCTCGACGCGGTGGGCAACACCACCAAGGCGGTGACCAAGGGCTATGCCATCGGCTCCGCGGGCCTCGCGGCGCTGGTGCTGTTCGCCGACTACACCCACAAGATCGAGGAAGCGGGCCGCACCATCACCTTCGATCTCTCCAACCCGGCCGTGATCATCGGCCTCTTTCTCGGCGGCCTCATACCCTACCTCTTCGGCGCGATGGCGATGGAAGCCGTGGGCCGCGCCGCAGGCTCCGTGGTCGTCGAAGTCCGCCGCCAGTTCAAGGAGATCAAGGGCATCATGGAAGGCACGGCGAAGCCCGATTATTCGCGAGCGGTGGACATGCTGACGCGCGCCGCGATCAAGGAAATGATCGTGCCGTCCCTGCTGCCGGTGCTGGCGCCGATTGCGGTAGCGCTCGTCGTCGGCGTGTTGATGGGCAGGGACGCCGGCGTGCAGGCGCTGGGCGGCATGCTGATGGGCACCATCGTGACCGGCTTGTTCGTGGCGATCTCGATGTGCACGGGCGGCGGCGCGTGGGACAACGCCAAGAAGTACATCGAGGACGGCAACCACGGCGGCAAGGGCTCCGACGCGCACAAGGCGGCGGTGACCGGCGACACGGTGGGCGACCCCTACAAGGACACCGCCGGCCCCGCGATCAACCCGTTGATCAAGATCATCAACATCGTGGCGCTGCTGATCGTGCCACTGCTTTAGCGCTGGCGGGACAGGACTCCCGCCCGCGAGCCGCCAGCAGCCAGCAGCCAGCTGTCAGCGATCAGCATTGAAGTCTGCACGACACGCGAGGCGGTTTACGCTGTCTGCCCGCCAGATGTAAGCTGGCCGCTTGCATCCGGCGGCTGGCAGCTGACCGCTGACAACTGACGGCTGACAGCTAACGGCTGACAGCTGACAGCTGACAGCTGACGGCTGACGGCTGACGGCTGACAACTGACGGCTGACAACTGACGGCTTATATGAAATATACCTTTGAGGACCGCAAGGTCGTCTGCAAGGGCGATTACTGGATCGCGCCGGATGCCATCGTGATCGGCTCCGTAATCATGGAGCCCAACGCCAGCGTGTGGTTCGGCTGCATCGTACGCGGCGATGACGACACCATCACCATCGGCGAGAACTCACAGCTGCAGGACGGCTGCGTGCTGCACGTGGACTCCGGCTTCCCGATCTCGATCGGACGGAACGTGAGCGTCGGCCACATGGCGATGCTGCACGGCTGCACCATCGGCGACGGCAGCCTGATCGGCATCAAGAGCGTGATACTCAACGGCGCGAAGATCGGCAGGAACTGCCTGGTCGGCGCCAACGCGCTGATCGCCGAGAACAAGGTGATCCCGGACGGCTCGCTGGTGGTAGGCTCGCCGGGCAAGGTGGTGCGGCAGCTCTCCGCCGATGAAATTCAGGACATCAATTCGTTCGCGGGCCACTATGTGCAGCAATACAAGCGCTATCGCGAATCCTTCAGGCCCGACGGCGCATGAATAAGTACGGATTCCGGATCAAGACCCGCAGCGGCGGCCTGGTGGATAACCTGCAGGTGCAGGCCCGCGACCGCGCCGAAGCCGAGGGCAAGATCAGCCAGATCTACCACCATTGCGAAATCCTGGAGTGCCAGGAAGTCACCCCGACGCTGAAGAAGGAAGGCCTCGACCTCGACGACGTGCTGGCGCTGATCAACAAACAAGAAGAGAAGGGTTAGCAGTTGGCAGTTGGCAGAAACGACCGCCTTGGCTTTGCTGCAAACTGAAAACTGCAAACTGCAAACTACTGAAGGAAGCCGCAGGCTTCCAGCTCGGCGAGCAGCGCTGCGTAGTCCTGGGCGCCGCGGCTCTCGGGCGCATGGGAAAACACGTCGCGGTTGAAGGACGGGCTCTCCGCGATGCTAACGTTCTCGGCAATGCGCGTCTCGCACACTTCCTCGCCATAGCGTTCCCGCAGCTGCTTGTCTATGTCCCACGACATCTTCCGGCGCCCGTCGAAACGCGTCAGGACGTAGCGCCGCTCGACGCGCTTCTTCAGCACCTGCTCCAGCGCCTTCAGCGTCCGCTCCATCTGTGCCGAACCCCTCAACGCCAGGTAGTCGGTGGAGATCGGGATCAGCACGTGGTCTGCGGCGAATACGCTGTTCAGCGACAGCACTCCCAGCATCGGGCAGACGTCCATCAGGATCGGCCGGTCGGTGTTGAGATTTTCCCTGACGATACCCGCGTTGAGGCGGTTCAGTACGTTCGGACCCTTGCCGTACTGCGTGTCCACCTTGGACAGATCAAGGTGCGAGGGGATGATCTTCCAGCCTGGCTTGTCGACAAACTTGATCAGTCCGGCCAGCGTCGCGCCGTTGCTGTAAAAACCGTAGAGACTGCGCTCGGGAGCGGTGACCGACGCGCCGCAGATCGCGGTCAGGTGCGCCTGGGGGTCAAGGTCGATCACCAGCGGATCGGCGCCGCGCTGGGCCAGCAGCGCGGCCAGATTGAGAGTCGTGGTGGTCTTGCCCACGCCTCCTTTCTGATTGAATACCGCGATCTTTGCCACGGAACACCTAGCCGATCAAGGGGTTGCCAGCGTAATATACATCCCGGCCCTTTGGCAAGACCATCCGTCACACCAGAATGGAACTGATCCGCCCCGAAACGACTGCAGACGCCGTCGCAATTCGGCGAGTGCACGAAGCCGCGTTTCCCACCGCCGCCGAGGCCGACCTGGTGGAGCGTCTGCGCGCCAGCAGCAAGGCCGTGATTGCGCTGGTCGCGGAAGACGAAGGCCGGATCGTCGGTCATATCCTGTTCAGCCCGGTGGCGCTCCAGCCACGCGCCGGCACGGTAGGGCTGGGCCTCGCGCCGGTGGCCGTGATGCCGGACCACGAAAAACACGGCGTGGGGCGGCGCCTGGTGCAGAACGGTCTTGCCGAATGCCGCGTCTGGGGCGCCGGCTTCGTCGTCGTACTGGGAGAGCCGGAGTATTACGGGCGATTCGGCTTCGAGCCGGCCAGCGAGCACGGCTTGCTCAACGAGTACCGGGCCGATCCGACGTTCATGGTGTTCGAACTGAAAAAAGGCGCGCTGCCTCCGCGTGGTACGCTCGTCAAGTACGCGCGGGAGTTTGCCACGTTGGCAAACTCTAAGGGATGAAGGATGAAGTAAAAACGGCTTAAGCAGTAATCTTCCGCCTTCCCCCCTCCCCCTCCCCCTCACGCCTCACGCCTCTCGCCTTTCGCCTTTCGCCTTTCGCCTTTCGCCTTTCGCCTTTCGCCTTTCGCCTTTCGCCTTTCGCCTTTCGCCTTTATTTGTCCGCCCAGTCCTTCGACCGTTCCACCGCCTTGCGCCACGTGGCAAGCAAAGTCCCGGCTGTGCCACGGTCCATCCGCGGCTCGAAAGTGCGGTCGGCTTGCCATTGCGCCGCGAGCTGGTCCGCGTTTTTCCAGTAGCCGACGCCCAGACCAGCAAGGTAAGCAGCGCCCAGCGCCGTCGTCTCGTGGATGCGCGGCCGCACCACCGGCACCCCCAGCACGTCGGCCTGGAACTGCATCAGCATGTCGTTGCGCGACGCGCCGCCGTCCACCCGCAGCTCCTTCAGCCTGATGGCCGAATCGCTTTGCATCGCGACGAGCACGTCCGCCGTCTGGTAGGCGATGGCTTCGAGCGCAGCACGCGCGATGTGCCCGGCCCCGGCGCCGCGCGTCAGCCCGACGATGGCGCCGCGCGCGTACGGGTCCCAGTGCGGGCTGCCGAGCCCGACGAAGGCCGGCACGAAATAAACGCCGCCGTTGTCGGCGACGCTTCCGGCCAGGGCTTCGACGTCCGCGGACGAGCGTATGATGCCGAGCTCGTCGCGCAGCCACTGCACCACCGCACCCGCGATGAACACGCTGCCTTCGAGCGCATACTCGCGGGCGCCGCCGGTCTGGCACGCCGCCGTAGTCAGCAGCCTGGCGCGCGAGCGGACCGGTTCGGTGCCGGTGTGCATCAGCATGAAGCAGCCGGTGCCGTAGGTATTCTTGACCATGCCGGGCGCGATGCAGCGCTGCCCGAACAGCGCCGCCTGCTGGTCCCCGGCGATGCCGGCGATAGGTATGCGCGCGGAGAAGATGGCGGACGCCGTTTCGGCAACGGTCCCGCTCGAAGCGCGCACCTTCGGCAGTACGCTGAAGGGGATGCGCAGCATCTCGAGCAACTCTTCATCCCACGATCCGGTGTGAATGTTGTAGAGCAGTGTCCGAGACGCATTGCTCGGATCAGTTACGTGCGCCGCGCCGCCCGAGAGCTTCCAAGTCAGCCAGGTATCAATGGTCCCGAACAGGATCTCACCCGCATCGGCCTGGCGGCGCGCGTTCGGCACGTTATCGAGTATCCACGCGAGCTTGGTACCGGAAAAATAGGCATCCAGCACCAGCCCGGTTTTTTCGGTCACGCGCGCTTCCAGGCCGCGCGCCTTCAGCGCATCGCACGCCGCGGCCGTGCGGCGGTCCTGCCAGACGATCGCGTTGTAAATGGGCCGCCCGCTGGCGCGGTCCCACACCACGGTGGTCTCGCGCTGGTTGGTGATGCCGATCGCGGCGACGTCCCCGGCGTGGATGCCGGCGCGCGCAATGGCCTCGCCGGCGACCGCGGACTGCGTCGCCCAGATTTCCTCGGGATCGTGCTCCACCCAGCCTGGCCGCGGGAAATGCTGGGCAAACTCCTTCTGCGCCACCGCCCGGACGGCGCCCGCCGCGTCGAACACGATGGCGCGCGAACTGGTCGTGCCCTGGTCCAGAGCCAGAATGAAGTTCATCGCGTGCCATCCCACGGCTGGAAATTGGCGGCCAGCGGGAACACCGGCCAGCAGCCGGTTCGACCGTACTCGCCCGTGGCGGGAGGAATATTCATCCCCGTGTTGTTAACATGTGACATTTTGGTTTATTCTTAGCGCTGGTGAAAGGCGGCTTGGGAGATTAGGCATGTTTTTCTACATCGGTAGCGCCGTTGCAGTTATCGTCCTGATCCTTCATTTCACCGGCTGGCTCAGGCGCAACAACCTGGAATGGCTGGTGCTGGTGGCGGCCATCTCCATCTTCCCCGCTGTCATCTGGGGCAGATAGTTGTCGTCGCGCAGCATAACGCTTATTTCCCCAGCAGGCTGACGCCGGCGACCAGCAGCAGCGCTGCCAGCACCTTGGAGAAGGTCTCCTGGCTGATGCGGTTGCCCAGGCGCTCCCCGGCCCAGGTTCCCGCGAACATCAGCGGCAGCAGCAGCGCGCACAACAGCAGCGAGTCCATCGTATAGTAGCCCGCCGCGCCGTAGCCCACGATGCGCGCGATCATCTCGAACAGCCAGAGCATCGCGACCGTGGCTCGAAACGGCGTCCGCCCGACGCGGCGCAGGTGCAGGTAGATCACCACCAGCGTGCCGCCGCCTCCGCCGAACAGCGTATCGATGACCGCACCGACGAAGCCGACCGGTAGCGCCCAACGGTCCGAGCACGTCATCTCCGGCAGCTTGAAATAGTTCACTGCAAAGGTATAGAGCGCAAAGGCGATCAGGAACCCGCCCAGCAATTGCAGCAGCAGGCGGCTGTCGAGGTGCTTGAACAACAGCACGCCGGCAACGACCCCGAGCAGCGTCGGCGCCAGCAGCAACTTCAACTCATGCCGCACCACCTCGCGCCAGTCGCGGATGCTGAGGAAGGTGAACAGCACCAGTACCATCAGGCCGAACATGGATACCGCGGTGTGCACCGGTATCAGGAACGCCAGCAGCGGGATGCCAATCATGCCGGCGCCGAAACCCGACATGCCGCGAATGACGAACGCGCCAAACACCATGCACGCCATGATGGCGAGCTGGACGATGGTGTAGTTCTCGAGCATTACCGGCCACCGGTCATGATTCACCGGTCACTATTTATGCCGGTACGCGAGCCGCAGGAAAACCATGGCCGCCACGCCCGTCACCACCATCAGCCCAAACGTCGTGCCGTAGCTGCCGGTCGCGCCGTACATCACGGCAAACAGCGGCGGGCCGACCATCACGCCGCCAAAGATAAAGAACGAGGTGCCGCCGGCGACCAGGCTCACCTTGCCCGCCGGGCTCAGGCGCGAGCACTCGGCATGGACGATGCCGTTCCAGCCGAGGGAGCTGGCGCCGAGCACGAAGAACAGAAAGTACACCAGCGGTTTCGGCCAGTTCGGGTCGAGCGCGACCAGCGCGATCGAGGACAGGATCATGATCACGCAGATGATGGTCAGCACGGCCAAGCCGCTCTGCAGGCGGTCGGCCAGCCAACCCCAGGGGATCCGCGTGATCGAACCGCCGACCTGCGCCACGGACAGCATGATGCCGGCCTCGACCAGACCGTAGCCGCCCTCGGCCACGAGGTAGATCACGGTGAAACTCAGCAGGATGCGCTGGACGGCGGAAAACATCACCGCCGCGAGGGCGATCCAGCGCAGCGATTCCCGCCGCCATACCAGTGGCACTCCGCCGAAGGGCTCCCTGTGCTCGCTGCTGCCCGCGGGATTGCGGTCGCTGTCCCAGTAGGCGCGGGCGCGCTGCGTGAGAAGCAGTGTCGCCACGGCCACCGCGGCAATGACCGCCAGCGCCCAGTGCCAGCCGACCGTCACCGCCAGCGCCGGCGCCAGCAGCGACACGATCACGCCGCCGAAGGGCACTCCGGTCTGCTTGATGGAAAACATGAGATTGCGCCGCTCGGGCGCCGTGTGCATGACCAGCAGGTGGGCCGCTGCGGGACTGGCGTAACCCATGCCGGCGCCGATGGCGATCGATCCCAGCGCGATGAATGCGACGTGCGGCAGCGCGCACAGCGCGAGGCCAATCACGCAGAACACCATGCTCAGCTGCGTCGTCAGCGCGGCGCCCCAGCGCGGCACCGCGACGCCGGCATAGATGGAAGCCACCGTCGCCGCGCCGAAAGTCAGGCCCACGTGATAGCCGACCAGCACCGGGTCCACCGCCAGCGCCTCGGCGACCTTGGGCGCGATGGTGGGCAGCACGATGTTCGCCATCGCCACCACCATCTGCGCGGCGGTTGTCACCAGCACGACGTACCAGGCGGGAATAGAGGGTGCAGTAGACATGGCGATTTCCAATTTTGACATGTCACCGGCACATTCCTAGAATTTCAACGCCCCCCTCCCCATGAGCCAAGCCCGCGCAGATCAATTTCATAATTCCTCAGGCACAGGCGGCCCGCGATGAGCGCCGTGCCGTCGCAGCTGCTGAGCCTCGCCGGCCGCATGGTCCTGGCGACGACACTCGCGCCCGACGCGATGGGACGCGAGGTCAAGGCGGCGCTGCGCGAGGCCACGGCGGAAAACCAGTGGCTGCCTCCCGAGCGGCGCCGCGCCGACCATGCCCGCTACGCCCGCCACCTGCTCTACGGCGACCCGGAGGGCCGTTTCTCGATTCTCGCCATTATCTGGGACCGCGGCCAGATGAGCCCGATTCACGCTCATCACTGCTGGTGCGCGGTGGGCGTCTATCAGGGCATGCTCACCGAGACCTACTACCGCGAGGGGGCGGCCGGGGAACCGCCGGTGGAGACCGGCAGCGCCCGTCACGCCGCAGGCACATCGACTTTCGAGCCCGCCGGGTCCGGCATCCACCGTATCGCCAACTACAGTGGGGTGCTCGCGGTCTCGCTCCACGTCTACGGCGTCCCCGCGGACCGCATTTCGACGGGAGTCAACCGCCTCTTATCAACTGCGTAAATGGTGAATAGTGAATGGACTTGATGCGAGAATCCGTTTCTACTATTCACTATTCACCATTCACTATTCACGCCTTTTCAGCGGAGCAGAAAATGAAAGCAGTCGTACTGAACAAGCATGGCGGTCTGGACGAACTGAAGTACGTTACGGACTTCCCCGATCCCAGGGTGGTCGAGGACCACGTCGTGATCCGGGTCGGGGCGACCTCGTTCAACTACCACGACGTTTTCACGGTGCGCGGCATGCCCGGCATCAAGGTGCCGCTGCCCATGATCATCGGGCTCGACCTGGCCGGCGAGATCCTGGAGATCGGGCCGGGCGTGAGCGGCTGGAAACCGGGCGACCGCGTGCTGGTCAACCCGCTCAACAAGCAGAAGGGCCTGATGGGCGAGATGATGCACGGCGGACTCGCGGAAAAGTGCCTGGTGGCGGCCGACCAGTTGATCCGCATGCCCGACAAGGTGTCGTTCTCGGAAGCGGCCTCCCTCCCCGTCGCCTACGGCACGGCACACCGCATGATCGTCACGCACGACACCATCAGGAAAGGCGACCAGGTGCTGGTCCTCGGCGCGAGCGGCGGCGTCGGCACTGGCTGCGTGCTGCTCGCCAAGATGCTGGGCGCGGAGGTCATCGCCTGCGCCTCCAGCGACGACAAGATCAAGCGCCTGAAGGACCTCGGCGCCGATCATGTCATCAATTACAAGGCCACCGACTTCTCCAAGTGGGCGGTCGAGAAATTCGGCAAGCCGCAGCGCCGCACCTACGAAGGTGGCGTGGACGTCGTCATCAACTTCACCGGCGGCGACACCTGGGCGCCGTCGCTGCGCTGCGTTAAGCGCGGCGGGAAGATCCTCGTCTGCGGCGCCACCGCCGGTTACGACCCCAAGGAGGACCTGCGCTACATCTGGAGCTTCGAGCTGAAGGTGATCGGTTCCAACAGCTTCTACGACGAAAACCTGAAGGCGCTGATGGACATGATCCAGAAAGGCACGCTGAAACCGGTGATCGACGTCGTGCTCCCGCTCGAACGCGCCGCCGAGGGGCTGCGCCTGATCGAGAGCCGGGAAGTCTTCGGCAAAGTGGTCGTTACCCCGTAACTCCAACTTGAACAGCGCATTTTGCCGCCGATGGACGCGCATCCCTCATCCCTTCCCCTTCTCCCCAAGGAGAAGGGAAGCTCGAGCCTCCCCTCTCCACTCGGGAGAGGGGCGGGGGTGAGGGTCGAACGCCGATTAAATCAAGATCGGACACAGCGGACACCGGGGACACAGAGCAGGAAGCCCAGGACATGCCGCTTTCGCGTCACATCAGTCCAGCACTAATCGGGCGTCCTTCGCGAGTTTGCGCCATTTGGCGATCTCGGACTTGATGTGCGCGCCGAATGCCTCGGGGCTGGAGCCGACGAGGGTGGACCCGTCCGCGACCAGGCGCTGCGCCACGTCGGGCAACCTCAAGGCTTCGACGATTCCCGAGTTCAGTTTCCGGATAATTTCGGGGGACACCTTGGCGCCGGTTACCACCCCAGTCCACTGATACACCTCGTAGCCAGCCACCCCGGCCTCTGCAACGGTCGGCAGTTCCGGCGCAATGGGCGAGCGTTGCTTCGCGGTGATGGCCAGCGCCCGCAATCGACCCGTCGACAGGTGCGGCCGAATAGTAAGCAAGGATGAGATGCCAACCTGGACTTCGCCGGCTAGCGCGGCGGCCATCACAGCGGCCCCTCCCTTGTACGGCACGTGGACGAGCTTGGTCCCGATCCTATTGCTGAGCATCTCTACTGCGAAGTGCTGCAAGCTGCCGGCGCCGGGCGACCCGTAATTGAGCTTCCCTGCGTTCGCCTTGGCGTACGCGATCAGCTCCTGCATCGATTTAACCTGGACCGAAGGGTTGTGGTAAACCACCAGGAAATTGGAGCTCAGCAGCGAGATCGCGGCGAGATCCCTCGTCAGGTCGTAGGGCAGCTTGGGGTTAACGGCCGAATTGATGGTATGCGACCCCGTAATCGTGCAGATCGTGTAGCCGTCCGGGACCGCATTCGCGGTAAGGTCCACGGCTATCGCCCCCGTTGCCCCGGTCCGGTTGTCCACGATCACCTGGCGACTCCAGGCTTCCGAGAGCTTCTGGGCGATGGCGCGCGCAGGGATGTCGGGGCCGCCGCCAGCCGGAGTATGCACAATGAAGCGGACCGGCTTGTTGGGGTAATTCTTCGCAACGTCGGACTGCGCTGCAGCGAGCGGTTGCGCGAGGCAGGCGCTGGTCAGTAACGCCGCCGTCACCAGTCGGAAGGTTTGCTTCGAGTCAGACATGGTTCGTTCCTGCTTATCAGGTTGACACCCTGTAGCCACATCCGCAATGATCCAGGTTTCATGGACTCATAAATTCTGGTTATGGGTATGGAATTGCGTGACATCGAGTATTTCGCCGTGGTCGCCGAACACGGGAGCATCGGCCGCGCGGCTGAAGCGCTCGGGCTGAGTCAGCCGGCGCTCAGCAAGAGCCTGCGCCGGCTGGAGGCATCCATGGACGCGAAAGTGGTCAAGCGCACGCCGAAAGGGGTCGAACTGACGTCAGTAGGCAGCGCATTGCTGGCGCAAGTGCACCGGCTGCGCCTGACGTTAAACGACATCTCGCGTGAAGCCGCGGATCTGAGCCAGGGACGCGCGGGCCACATGCGCATTGGCACAGCCGCGGGATTCGCCCTCGACCTCTTGCCAACGGCCTGTGACGCCTTGCTAAAGAAAGCTCCGAAGGTAACCATGAAGATTACGGTTGGCGACCGTGACGCTTTGCTGGCGGGCTTACGCGACGGGAAGCTGGACCTCGCCATCATCACGATCCAAGCGCCCCATCACGAGGACATAAGCAGGGAGCACTTGTTTGACGAGAAATTCGTGGTCTATGTCTCCGCGAACCATCGGCTGGCGAAGCGCAAGCAGTTGACACTCGCCGATCTCGTGCACGAACGGTGGGTGACGGGATTTATCAATGGTCCGCCCGAGCGACGATTGAACCAGGCGTTTGAAGACGCCGGCTTGCCTCCGCCAAATATCGCCGTCGAGACTGCGTTCCTACCAATTAGGTACCATTTAGTAGCCGCGTCAAATTTGCTCTCGTTCAATTCAACACGGGTGGTGCGATACGCCGCTGCACGCCTTCCCATCCGGGAGCTCCACGTTAAAGATCTCGCTTACACCCGCCCCCTCGGCGTGTATTACCGAAAAGACGCCTACCTCTCCCCCGCCGCCCGGCGGTTCATTGAGATCCTGAAGGCGACGGCGAAGGAAATCGCCGCAGAAAGGCCGTGAGTGCTGAATGGGTTACCTTCCACCGTCAGGCATGCTCAAGGCGCCAACTTCAGCTTCGGCTCCACCCGTGCAATGTGCTCGTAGTCACGATCGCTGTGCAGAAGTACTGCGCCATATTCCACGGCCATTTGCGCAATCAGGCAATCTATCGTGCTTCTAACGGTGACGCCGGCAATCCGGCACCGCCGGTAAAG
>CAZCGD010000382.1:0-2573 GCA_964498105.1 uncultured Streptomycetaceae bacterium | reverse complement strand
TCCGCTTCCACCGCGGGATTCGCCGCCTCCACCTGCGGCAGGCGCGCCAGCCGCGGATAAAGCGATTCGTCGAAGCCCGCGCGCGGCCCGCGTACCACGACGTCGGCCTCGCCGGCAAGATGCCGCGCCGCCAGCTCGAATTCGTTCAGCGCGCTGGAATTGACGAGATGCACGGCGACACCGAGCGCAACGCCCAACGCAATGGCGGCGAGCGCAAGCACGGTACGGGACGGATTCTCGCGGAACGGCCCGAGAACGAGCGCGTAAATTAGGAGAAAGCGGCCGGCCATGATCGGATGTGCAACGGCAGTCATCCGGCATCCCGTGCGAAGTGTTCAGATGTTTGAGGGATCAAGGGGCAGTCTCAAAAAATCAAAACCAGTCAGCACTCACCAGTCACCGGTTTCATCTGCGGGCGCAGCCCGTCCGACGTCAGGACGAGGACACGATCGGCGCTCGCGGCGGCGGCCGTGGAATGCGTGACCAGAATGCCGGCGCCGCTGCCGTGCTTTACCTGCTCGCGCAGCAGCGCAAGCACCTGTGCTGCCGCGTCGGGGTCGATATTGCCGGTGGGCTCGTCGGCGAGCAGCAGCAGCGGGCGGTGCCCGAGCGCGCGCGCGATCGCCACGCGCTGCATCTCGCCCCCCGAGAGCTCGCGGGGATAGGCGCCCGCCGCATCCGCCAGCCCCACCGCCTGAAGCATTTCAGCGACACGGGCCGCGCTTTCGGCGGGGGAGACCCTGTTCAGCGACAGCGGCAGCGCGATGTTCTGTGCAACGGTGAGGTGCGGGAGGAGGTGAAACGCCTGGAACACGAAGCCGATGCGGGCGCGCCGCAAGAGCGTGCGCGCAGCATCGTCGAGCGCGGTAACCTCCACGCCGTCGAGCATGACGCTGCCACGGTCGGGCGCGTCCAGACCGGCGATGAGATTGAGCAGCGTTGACTTGCCGACACCGGATTCGCCCATGATGGCGACGTACTCGCCGCGGCCGACTTCCAGACCTATGCCGCGCAGCACCTCCCGCGGCCGCGCGCCGCCGTACGACTTGGACAGGTCGTGGATTTTCAGCACAGCGCCATTTTAGACGCTGGCCGGGTTATCCCGCGATCCTGATCGGCCTTGGCGACGGCGGTGCGCACGTGGACATGCTGTGCGACTCCGGCTATCCGACCTATCTGCTCGGCACCTGGGTGTGCGAACGCAAAGTCCTCTCGTTGCCCCTAGCGGTGCGCTGGCTCACCTCCGACCCGGCGGACCTATTCGGCATCCGCGACCGCGGGCGCCTCCTGCCGGGGCTGGCCGCCGACATCGCGATCTTCGATCCGCAGACGGTCGGCTCATCGAATCGCGGCGAGCGGCGCTATGATCTTCCCGGTGGCGGCAAGCGCATGGTGATGCCTTCTCGCCGGAAGCGGTATACGATTGTGAACAGGATTACGACGTATGCCGACGGGAAGCTTGTCGGCGAAGCGGGCGGGACGGTGTTGCGGTCCTGATCGAAACCTCGTGGGACAGGCGGCTTACCTGGCAGCGAGTTTTCTAGGCGGGAATCGAGTGGTGTTCAACATCAAGGGCAATGAGTTTTCGCTGGTCGTTGCCGTGCACTACAACGGTGGACTGATTTTTGTTCGATTTGTGGGCACTCACCAGCAATATGACCGCACCAACGCAGAAGACATTTGAGGACAAGGAAATGAACGTACGACCGATCAGAACAAAACGCGACTACCTCGCCGCACCGAAGGAGGCCGAGTCACTGTGGGACTCCCGTCCAGGATCGAAGGAGTCGGACCGACTTGAAGTATTGACGTTGCTGATTCAAACCTACGAGTCCGAACACCACCCGATTGCCGATCCCGACCCGATCGAGCTTCTGCTTCACGTCATGGAATCCCGCGCGTTGACGCGAAAGGACCTCGAGCCCTACATCGGATCGCGCGCACGCGTGGCCGAAGTACTCAATCGAGTGCGGCCATTGACGCTCGAAATGATTCGCCGACTGTCCGACGGATTGGATATTCCGGCTGACGTGCTCGTGCGTCGTTATGAGTTGACCGAGGCCGCGTGATGCTGCGCCATGGTTGAGAGGCAAAAGGCAAACCTTGACCCCGCACGAGGGATCAATAGAGGGATCAATGGATAAATAGCGGATAAATAGGGTCAGACTCGACATCCGCGAGCCCCTCGCAACGTCCGAGCCCTTGATCACCGCTCTCCGCGCGAAGTTTTTGTCGCTGACTTTCTTATCTGTTTTTCTGGCTCGCGTGCCAACGTGGTTTGCTGCGTGCGCATCGTTCGATTTTTCCCGGCCCGCCACGCGCCTTCGAAAACGATCGGGTCCGGCCTATACGTTCTAGTGCGAACCACCCCTCTGCGGGTCACGGGAGCGCGATCAGGGTCTCAAGCGAGGATCGCAAAGAGTCTAAATTGCCCTCGATGATGCCCCAGACAATCCGATTGTCCAGCAGCTTGCGTGTGTCAGCGTGCATAGACCGATTGGCGCTCGGCATGCACGCGGTCACGGAAATTCGGATTTTCCATGTTGGCCTCGGTGATGAGGTCCACCGACCTG
>CAZCGD010000381.1:0-3396 GCA_964498105.1 uncultured Streptomycetaceae bacterium | reverse complement strand
GCGCGCGATCGGCGAGTGGCCCTCCGGCGGGCAAATCATCGTCTGGTCGTGGCCGGGCAGGGGCCCTTCGGCGCGCTTGTGCATGTAATTGAGGAAACCGCCCTCGGCGATGTGCAGCATGTCCTGGTCGTCGATGAAGATGTCGTAGGGGCGATTCAGGAATTTCCATTCGCGCAGGTACTCCCCTTTGGGGTTGAACACCTGCACGCGCGAGTTCTCACGGTCGGCGACGTACACCAGCCCCGCACTGTCCACACCGATGCCGTGAGGCAGGATGAACTGGCCGGGACCGCGTCCCGGCTCGCCCCACGAGAACAGCAGCTTTCCTTCCTTCGAAAACTTGTGGACGCGGGCGTTGCCGTAACCGTCGGCGATATACATATCGCCGTCCGGCAGCACCGCGACGTTGGTGACACGGTGGAACGGCCCGGCGGCGCGCAGCACCGGGCTTGCCCCGATTTTGTAACCGGTGTCCGCGGCCTTGCCCGACTCGCCGAGCGTCATCAGTTTTTTGCCGTCGGGGGTGAACTTGTGGACGGTGTGGTCCTTGTCGTCGGCGAGCCACAGGTTGTCGTGGCGGTCGATGAAGATGCCGTGGGGGCCCTTGAACAGGCCCTCGCCCCAGGCGTTGAGGAATTTCCCGTCCTTGTCGAAGACGATGACGGGGTGCGCGCCGCGATTGAACACGTACACCCGGTCCTTCGAGTCGCACGCCACGCCCGCGACCTCGACGAACGACCAGCCTTCCGGCAGCCGTTCCCAGCCTTCCAGCACTTCGTACTCGATCTTGTGCTTACCGAGCGCCATGACTCAACTCCTAAGGATAAAGGCAGAAGGCAAAAGGCAAAAGGTGCGGTGAATCGGTTTGACGCGCTTTTCCCTTTGCCTTTTTCCTTTTGACTTTTGCCTTGGTGTCTATTCTCCCTTCACCCCGATCGCCTTGATCATCTTGCCCCAGCGGTCGTACTCCGAGCGCATGAGTTTGGCGAACGCTTCGGGCGTGCTGCCGATGGCCTCGGAATCTTCTCTCGTCGCCAGTTGTTCCCGCAACTCCTGATTGGAGAGCGTCGCCGCGAGCGTCTGCTGCAGCCTGGCGATGACCGCCTTCGGCGTCTTCGCCGGCGCGACGATGCCGTGGAAGGAGCTGCTGCAGAAGCCGGGCAGGTTCGCCTCGGTGCAGGTCGGCACGTCGGGCAGCAGCGCCGAGCGGCGGTTGCCGCTGCTGACGATGCCTTTCATGCGCCCCGTCTTCACCAGCGACAGGATGCCAGGCACGGTGCTGATTGCTATCTGGACGCGGCCCGAAGCGAGCTCGGGGGCGGCTTGTCCCATGCCCTTGAACGGCACGTGCACGAGGTCCACGCCGGCGACGCTCTTGAACAACTCGCCCATCAGATGCAGGCCGCTGCCGACGCCGCTCGAGGCGTAATTGAGCTGTCCCGGCCGCTGCTTCGCGTAGGCGATCAGCTCCTGCGCGTTGTTCGCCGGCAGCGCGGTGGAGGCGAACACCACGAACGGCGAGCTCGTCACCTGCGATACCGGCGCGAAATCCTTGAAGAGATCGTAGCCGGCGTTGGCATAGAGGTGCGGGCCGATGGCGAGCGGCCCGGCGTTGCCGTAGAGCAGGGTGTAGCCGTCCGGCGCCGCATGCACGACGAGCTGCGTGCCGAGCGCGCCGCCCGCGCCGCCACGGTTGTCGATAACGATCTGCTGCCCCAGCTGCACGCTCCAGCGCTGCGACACCGCCCGCGCCACGATGTCGATCGAGCCGCCTGCCGGGAAGGGAATGACCATGCGGATGGGCCGCGACGGGAACGTCTGGCCGGCGGCGGGGACCGCGGCCAGACAAAGGCAAAAGGCAAAAGGCAAAAGGCAAAAAGACAGAAGCCGCGGCATTTTTGCCCGATGTGCCATGCCGTTGCCCGATCCTGCTGATGGAATGCCCGCGCTTCTCACCGCTTGCCCTTCCGGCTTCTTACCTTCGCCTTCCTGGCTTTTCCTTTTGCCATTTGCCTTTTGCCTTTTGCCTTCGCGATTGGCGAGAGCCTCTTGGCGAGCCAATCACAGATGTAGTCCGTCCCGATCTGCCGGTTGTCCACCTGGCAGTGCTCGGCGCCGCCTTCGTCCTCGTCGAAGATCTTGAGCGTCTTGTCCTTCGAGCCGACGTTGTCGTGGAGCTGGTGCGCGACCGCGCGTGGCGTCAACTTGTCCTGAGTGCCCCACAGGATCAGGAACGGGCACTTGATCTTGTCCGCGACGCCTGCCAGCGTGAATTTCTTGACCTTCTCCATCGCTGACTCCATGTCCTTCGTGCCGAGCACCCACGGCAACTGGAAGTTGGAGGAAGCGACACTGTTGTAGTCCTTTTTCATGGCTTCCCAGCGCTGTTTCCACACGGCGTGGTAGTCGTAGTGCGGGCCCCAGGCGACGCAGGCGGCGTAACGCGGCTCGAACGCGCAAGCGCGCGGCGCGTAATAGCCGCCGGCGCTGTAGGCCATGATCGCGACGCGCTTTGGGTCCACGTCTTTGCGCTTCGCGACGAACTCGTACGCTGGCGTGCCGGCCGCCTCGTAGTCGTAGCGCGCGTGGTGGTTGCGCAGCCGCAAAGACTCGCCCTGGCCCGGGCCGTCGATCGCCAGCGTGTGAAAGCCGCGGAACGCCAGCTCGACGCCGGCGAAGAGAACGTTCATCTCCTTGCAGTTGTCGAGGCCGTTGAACAGCACGACGGTGGGGGCGGGGCCCTTCGCGACCGGCGACTTGAGGAAATACGCGGCGAGCGCGGAATTCTCGTACGGCACGTCCGCGACTTCAAGGTTGGGATAGCGGCGCTTCAGGCCTTCCTGGAAGCAGCGCAGCGCCTTGCGGTAGAGGGCGGTCTTCTGTTTGCCCGGCGGCACCATGCGCTCGCCGGTGTAGTAATAGTTGCCAGCGCGCAGGTAGTGGTTGCCGGCCGTTGCGCTGTTGCCGGCCTTCGCCGCCGCGTCGCCCGCTGCCGCGACCTTGTCCGCGACCGCGCACCATTCCTCGTGCCACGCCTGCGGCTCGTTCGCGCGCTGGTGCAGCTTCTGCACGATCCAGTCGATCTCGCCGAGCGCGACCGCGCCATAGGGCGCCATGCCCTTGCAGACGAGCGTCGCGTTCGACCATTGGAAATTCTCGGGAAAGCTGTGGATCCAGTTGCCGGGGTAGTACATGAGGGCTCCGGGTGCGGTGGATGGGGGGCGCTGTCCGTCATGGCGGCGCGCATGAAGAGTCCCCCCGATTAGCTATGACCGCCGCAGCGTAGCACGAAGGAGCGAACGGTAGTCGCTGCAAGAAGCGAGCATAATAGGCGCGCAGATTGGAGGGGGGTCAGTGAACAATCGCCGCAAACTTCTCGTTGCGCTTGGCGCGGGC
>CAZCGD010000380.1:0-3247 GCA_964498105.1 uncultured Streptomycetaceae bacterium | reverse complement strand
GGGAAAAGGGGCCAGGCTCGATTGTCGTAATTCGAGCCTGGCCCCTTTGCTCCCCTTGAACCCGGCAACGCAATCCAGTTCTTTCCCATAACGCTCTCCTCAGCGGCTCTTTGGCGGCATGTAGGGATCAGGCGTGCCCATTGGGATGAGCGGATTGTCTTTCGTCGTCGCATTGAACGCGTCCACTATTTTCAACATCGGAGTCACCACCCAGGTATCCGCGGTCGGTTTCTCTTCGCGCGGGTCGGTGTAGAGGTTGATGATGAAAGGAATGCCAAGCTTCACGGGCGGGTCATACATCGTGTCCTGCCGGTAGAAGTGCAGCTTCCAGTTGCGCCACTTCACGGCCAGCAGGGTATTCGCGCCCCAGATGGGGAAGCCCTCGCGGGCGGATTTCTCGGACTTGCCGAGGAGGAAATCGGACTGGTCCACGCTGTCCATGGGCCGGTCGTTGGGCACCTTGGCGCCCGCAATCTTCGCGAGCGTCGCGAACATATCCACGCCATGCACGATCTCGTTGCTCACGCGCCCGGCGGAAACCCTGCCCGGCCAGCGGATCATGAACGGCACGCGAATACCGCCTTCGAGCGCGGTGAAATACTGGCCGCGCCACGGACCCGCCCAGCCGTCCCAGGGCCGGATGAATTCCGGACCGTTGTCGCTGGTGAAGATCACGATGGTATTGCCGGCGATGCCGAGTCTGTCCACAGCATCGAGCATCTGGCCGACGTTGGCGTCCATCTCGGCCAGCATGTCGGCCCAATCGCCGTTGCCGGTCCTGCCGGCGAAGGCGGGATTCGGCAGCGTGGGCAGGTGCGGCTGGGTGAGGGACACATACATGAAAAACGGCTTGCCTGCCTTGGTCTGTCGTTCCATGAACCCGACAGAGCGCTTGGTGATTTCGGCATCGATGAGCCGGCGCTGCACGATGTCGTAGTCCTTCAAGGCGACGCTCTTCTGGCCTTTTTTGCCCTCCATGATCTTTTCCTGCGGCACAATATCCGGCGACCAACCCGGTGAGGATGACCACCGCGACTCATCCGTTGTGCGCGGGATGCCGTACCACTCGTCGAAACCCTGATCGTTCGGCAGCCGGCCATCATGGCTGCCGAGATGCCACTTGCCATGCAGCGCCGTGGCGTAACCGGCAGCCGACAGCGATTCCGCGATGGTGACTTCCCATTGCGTCAACCCTTCCGGCACGCCCCCGAACGGCACCGCGTAAGTGCCCGAGCGGATCGAAAAGCGGCCGGTCATGAGACTCGATCGGCTCGGCGTGCACTGGGTCTCCATGTTCATATTGGTGAGGCGCAGGCCCTCACCGGCAATCTTGTCGATGCGCGGTGTGGGCGCGCCGCGCGTTGCTCCGCCCCCATAAACACCAATTTCGCCGTAGCCCAGGTTGTCTGTGAGGATGAAGAGGATGTTGGGCTTCTTGTCTGCAGCATACGCGGGAGCAGCCGCGGCGAGCAGCGCCAGCGCGCCGATGAGCGCGGCGGCGAGGAGGTTTTGTCTGCGGGTGGTTTCCATCGTTGTGTCCTCTCTGTGGTTGATTGGTTTGTTCATTTCACCCACTCGATGTCTGACAGCGTCCACGACGTTCAAAAAAGCGCTGTGAAGCGCCCGAGGAACCAGAAGGTCGCCACCGAACCCATGCCGTACACCGGCAGCGGCCGGGCCCAGGCCGGCCATCGCATGCCGAGGATGCGCCACGCGGCCAGCAGTACCAGCACGGCGGCGATGAACAGAATCTGCCCGATCTCGACGCCGACGTTGAACAGCAGCAGCGCCATCGGAATGTCCGCGCGCGGGAGGCCGAGCGCCGTGAGCGCCGTAGCAAACCCCAGCCCGTGCAGCAGACCGAAGGCGCCGGCCACGATCCACGGCCAGCGCGCGGTGAGGTGCCGTTCGCCGCGCTGGGCGCGCACGATTTCGGCGGCAAGGAAGACGATGCTGAGCGCGATGGCGGCATCCACCGGCGCCGCCGGCACCGCCACCACGCCGAAGGTCGCCAGCGCGAGACTGACACTGTGGCCGGCCGTGAACGCTGTGACAGTTTGGAGCAGCAGCCAGCCGCGCGTCACGAGCAGCATCAGGCCGAAGACGAACAGTAGGTGATCGAAGCCGGACAGGATGTGTTCGATCCCCATGGTGACGAACGTCGCCGGCCCGCGGGAGGAGCCGGCCGCCATGACGACCAGGCTCGGTCGCGACGGACGCAGGATCTCGGTGTAGGTGTGCCCGTCGGCGAACTGGATTCGGACCAGGGCGTCGGTCAGCGTGCGCGGCAGGCCGTCAATGCGAATCGTCCGGCCGTCCAGACCTGCCGCGCCGCAATTGAGCGCTCGCCGGATGATGCGCGTGCCGGGAAGCTGCTGGATCGCGGGCGGCTCGACATCCCGGCAGCTCTCCGGCAGCACCGGCACAATGCCGAGACTGGCGTCGCCCAGCAGCGGCTCCTTCCACAGAAGCTCGATGCGTCCGGCGCCCGTGTCGATCAATTCGAGGTACGCCGGCCGGACGTCGTGCGCCATCGCGGGCCTGGCCAGCGCGGCGGCCATCAGCGCCGCCGTGAGCCACCGCCGCCACAGGCCGGCCGGCATTATGTCTGGCAAGCATAATGTTTGACGGGCATCAAGCGTTCGGGCACACTGCCGGGCGTGAACATGGAATTCGTCAACCGGGACGCGGAGCTGCGCGAACTGGACGCGGCGGCGAAGCGCGGCGGGCTGCTGGTGGTGTTCGGCCGGCGGCGCGTGGGCAAGACGCGGCTGTTGCGGCAGTGGCTTCAGGCCCGCGACGGCCTCTACAGCCAGGCCAT
Source organism: uncultured Streptomycetaceae bacterium (assembly GCA_964498105.1). Lineage (GTDB taxonomy): Bacteria > Pseudomonadota > Gammaproteobacteria > Burkholderiales > SG8-41 > SG8-41. Next base: position 426 of record CAZCGD010000380.1, on the reverse strand, counting down.
CGAGGCGCAGCGCGGCTTGCAGATTCAGCAGGTGTTCGCCGACCTGCGCCCGCAGCTCGAAACGCAGCTTGTCCCCAAGACCTGGCCGGAGCTGCTCGAAATCCTCGCCCTGCAAAAGCGGCGCTGGGTGCTGTGCCTGGACGAATTTCCCTACCTGACGGCGGTGGACGCGTCGCTGCCGAGCCAGTTGCAGAAGTGGCTGGACCATTCCCTGCCGCACGGCTGCCTGCTGATTCTCGCCGGCTCCAGCACGCGCATGATGAACCACCTGTTCCTGCACCGTGCCGCGCCGCTTTACGGGCGCGCGCGAAAGCTCCTGCACGTCCGGCCGATGGACTTCGCGGCGTTCTGCGCAGCCTGCGGACAGAAGCCGGGCATCCTCGAATCGTTCGAAAAATTCGCCTGCGTTGGCGGCATCCCGAAGTA
>CAZCGD010000379.1:0-3530 GCA_964498105.1 uncultured Streptomycetaceae bacterium | reverse complement strand
ATGCACGGCTTCGAGCTCGACGACCTGCTCGACGAGGCGATCGTCCATCCCGGCGCCATCATCGTCCCGGCCGCGCTGGCTGCCGCCGAGTCAGTGGACGCGCCTGGCTCCCGCCTGCTGCTCGGCATCATTGCCGGCTATGAAACCCTGAACCGAGTCGGCCTCGCGGTGGGACTCGAGCCCGCGCACCGGGGCTTTCACAAGACGTCCGTCATCGGACCAATCGGCGCGGTCGTGGCCGCCGGGGTCGTGATGGGCCTCACGCCGGCGCAACTCGCGTCCGCGACGGGCCTCGCCTGCTCCACCTCTTCCGGCATAAAAAGTTTCGCCGCGGGCACCGGCGGCGGCATGATGAAGCGGATGCACGCCGGCCGTGCCGCGGAATCGGGCGTGAGGATGGCGCAGCTCGCCGCGCGCGATTTCACCGGTCCGCCCACAGCGATCGACGGGCGCTTCGGACTGCTGGAAGTCTTCGGCGGCAAGACCGCGCGCCCCGATCTGCTCACAGCGGGACTCGGCAAGGACTGGGCGATGCACTGCGTCTACGTAAAGGTGTATTCCTGCTGCAGCTGGATCCAGGCGGCAGTGCAGCAGCTCGTCGTCTTGCGCGGTCCTCAGCCGTTGCAGCCCAAGGACATCAGACAGGTGCGCATCGGCGTCAGCAGCTACGCGGCGAAGAACAACGGCGAGCCGGCGCCCGTTGACACCATGGGCGCGCAATACAGCTTTCCCTATTGCGCCGCGCTGGCGCTGAGCGGCGACCCCACCGATCCGGGCATGTACCTGGAGCAGGCCATCGATGACGCCGGGCGCCGCGCGCTCGCGCGCCGGGTCGAGCTCTACGTCGACGCCGAAATGGAAGCGGCTTATCCGAAGCACTACGGCTCGCGCATCGAGCTGCTGCTTGCAAATGGCGAGCGCCGCGCGAGCTTCGTGCTCGACCCGCACGGCATGCCGGCGGACCCGGTCACCGACCAGGAACGCAACAAGAAATTCAGCCGCCTTACGGGCTACGCGAAGTCCGCCGCGCGGGTCAACGATATTGCAGCCGCCGTCCAGCGCGCCGAGAGGCTTTCTTCCGTACGAGAACTCATGAAACTGATCCAGGACTGACATGACTTCCGCCCTCAAAGAGAACTGCAGAGTCGAAGCTGACCTTGGAACCGCCGGGAAAGGCCATGTTTATTCCCTGAGAAAACTCGAAAAGAGCGGCGCCGGCCGCATCTCCCGCCTGCCGATCTCCATCCGCGTCGTCCTCGAATCGCTGTTAAGGAACTGCGACGGCAAGACCGTGCTCGAGGAGCACGTGCTGGACCTCGCGCGCTGGCAGCCGAACGCGCCGCGCACCACCGAGATCCCGTTCATCGTCGGCCGCGTGGTGCTCAACTGCGCGGCGGGCATACCGCTCCTCGGCGATCTCACGGCAATGCGCGGCGCGATGACCCGCAAGGGCCACTCCCCTGCCGCGGTGGAGCCAAGAGTTCCGGTGGACATGACGCTCGACCACACCCTCACCGTGGACCATCACGGCACAGCCGACGCGCTCCAGAAGAACATGCGGGTCGAGGTGGACCGCAATCGCGAGCGTTTCAGTTTCGTGAAGTGGGCGATGCAGGCCTACAAGGGCATCCGGCTGATCCCCCCCGGATTCGGCATCCTGCACCAGATCAACCTCGAGTTCTTCGCGCCCGGCCTGTTGTCGAAAGACCGGATCTACTACCCCGACACGCTGGTCGGCACGGACTCGCACACCGGCATGATCGCCGGGCTCGGCACCGTCGGCTGGGGGGTGGGCGGTATCGAGGCGCAGGCGGCGGTGCTGGGGCAGCCGGTCTACATGCTGACTCCCGACGTGGTCGGCGTGCACGTGACGGGCGCGCTTCCCGCCGGCGTGACTTCCACCGACCTGGTGCTGCACGTCACGGAAATGCTGCGGCAGGCGAAAGTCGTCGGCAAGTTCGTGGAGTTTTTCGGCGAGGGCATCGCCCGCCTGACGGTGCCCGACCGCGCGACGATTTCCAACATGGCGCCCGAGTACGGCGCGACGGTCGGGTTCTTCCCGGTGGACGCGCAAACGCTGGCCTATTTGCGACAAACCGCGCGCCCCGAGGCGCAGGTGGCCGCGACCGAGGCGTACTACAAGCTGCAGGGTTGCTTCGGCCCGGTCCGCCCCGGCGAAATTGACTACAGCCAGGTAATCGAGCTCGACCTCGCCACGATCCAGCCCAACGTCGCCGGCCCCAAGCGTCCGCAGGACCGCATCGCACTTGCCAACCTCAAGTCGAAATTCGAGAGCCTGATTAAGGCGCCCGTGAGCGATGGCGGCTACGGGAAGACCGAAGTCGAAAGTCGAAAGTCGAAAGTCGAAAAAGGCGTCGTTCAGGACGGCGACATCGTGATCGCCGCCATCACGTCATGCACGAACACCTCGAACCCCGGGGTGATGATCGCCGCCGGTCTGGTCGCGCGGAAAGCGGTCGAGCGCGGGCTCAAGACGAAACCCTGGGTCAAGACGTCGCTCGCGCCCGGCTCCCGCGTGGTCAGCGAATACTTCAATGCCGCGGGCCTGCAAAACGATCTCGACAAACTGGGTTTCATGCTCGCGGGCTACAGTTGCACGACCTGCTTCGGCGCTTCCGGTCCGATCGACGCCGACCTCGAGAAATCCATCAACGACCGCGACGCGGTCGCGTGCGCGGTGTTGTCGGGCAATCGCAACTTCGAGGCGCGTATCCATCCCGCAGTGCGCGCGGCCTTCCTGATGAGCCCGCCGCTGGTGGTCGCTTTCGCGATCGCGGGCCGCGTGGACATCGATTTCGCGAAAGAGCCGCTCGGCACTGGCACGGACGGCAAACCGGTGTACCTGAAGGACATCTGGCCTACCCAGGATGAACTGGCCGACGTGCTGCGCACGGCGGCGAGCCCGGAACAGTACCGCGCGGTTTACGGCATGGACCACGCAGTTGCCAACCCGTTCTGGGAAGGCGTCGCTCGCACGACTGGCGACCAGTACGCCTGGAGCGCAGACTCGACCTACATCAAGGAGCCGCCCTTCCTGGAAGCCAGCTTCACGGAATCGTGCCTGCGCGAATTCAAGGGCGCCCGCGCGCTCGCCGTCCTCGGCAATTCGATCACCACCGATCACATCAGCCCGATCGGCAGCATCAAGGCGAGTTCCCCCGCCGGCCTGTACCTGCAGGGCCTCGGCGTGAAGCCGGCCGATTTCAATAACTACGGCTCGCGGCGCATGAACCACGAGGTCATGGTGCGGGGAACGTTCGCGAATGTACGGTTGCGCAACATGATGGTGCCCGGCGTCGAGGGTGGCGTGACCACGCACCAGCCCGGTGGCGAGCAAATGACCATCTACGAAGCCGCGATGCGTTACGCCGCGGAGAAGGTGCCGCTATTCGTCATTGCGGGAGAAGAATACGGCACCGGCAGCGCGCGCGACTGGGCGGCCAAGGGCACGCGGCTGCTCGGCGTGAGGGCCATTGTCGCCAGCAGCTTCGAGCGCATCCACCGCAGCA
>CAZCGD010000378.1:0-8170 GCA_964498105.1 uncultured Streptomycetaceae bacterium | reverse complement strand
GCGCAGGCGCCCCAGCAGGTGCAGGCGGCGTTCAACGACGCGGTCGAGGCCGGACAGGATCTGGAGCGGCAGAAGAACGAGGGCCAGGCTTACGCCAACGACGTGATACCCAAGGCGCGCGGCATGGCGGCGCGCCTCATGCAGGAGGCTGAAGGCTACAAGCAACGCGTGATCGAGCAGTCCGAGGGCGACGCCTCGCGCTTCCGCCAGGTGGTCGCGGAGTACAACAAGGCGCCGCAGGTCACCCGCGACCGGCTCTACATCGAGGCCATGCAGCAGGTCCTGAGCAACACCACCAAGGTGCTGATCGACCAAAAGGGCGGCAGCAACCTGATCTACCTGCCGCTCGACAAGATCATGCAGATGACGGGGACGACTCCGGTCGAGGGCGCGACCAAGCCGCCCGAAAGCGCTCCCGCCCCGGACGCTTCCACCGCGCGCTCGCGCGAGGCGTTTCGCTCACGCGAGCGGGAGGCACGGCAATGAAGGCGAGAGTCGGGTCGATACTGGTGGGCCTGCTGCTGCTGCTGATCCTCGGCGCGCTCTCCCTCTACGTCGTTGACCAGCGCCAGAACGTGATCGTGTTTCGCCTGGGCGAGGTGGTGGACGTCAAGAAGGCGCCCGGCCTGTACTTCAAGATCCCGTTGCTCGACAACGTGCGCTATTTCGACGTGCGCATCCTGACGATAGATACGCCCGAGTCGGCGCTGTTCCTGACCTCTGAGAAAAAGAACGTGCTGGTGGACTTGTTCGTGAAATGGCGCATCACCGACGTGCGGCAGTACTACGGCAGCATCGTCCTCGGCGGCGGTGGCGAATCCCAGGCGCAGACGCGGCTGCTGCAGACGATCAACGACGGCCTGCGCGCCGAATTCGGCAACCGCACCGTGCACGACGTGGTGTCCGGGGAGCGCGACAAGATCATGGATTTCATGCGGCAGAAGGCCAACGAGGATGCGAGCAAAATTGGCGTCGAAGTGCTTGACGTCCGCCTGAAGCGGGTCGACCTGCCCAAAGAGGTGAGCCAGTCGGTCTACGATCGCATGAAGGCCGAGCGCAAGCGCGTGGCCAACGAGTTGCGGTCTACCGGCTCGGCCGAGTCGGAGAAGATCAGGGCGGATGCCGACCGGCAGCGCGAGGTGATCATCGCGCAGGCCTACCGCGAGGCGCAGCGCATCAAGGGCGAGGGCGATGCCAAGTCGACCGCGATCTATGCGCGCGCCTATGGTCAGAATCCCGAGTTCTATGCCTTCTATCGCAGTCTGGAAGCCTACAAGGCGAGTTTCCGCGGCAGGAACGACGTGCTGTTGCTCGAGCCCAACTCCGAGTTCTTCAAGTACCTGAAGTCGAGCAGCGGCAAGGCGGGCAAGTAGGACGAGCGCGGGCGAGCCGGGCAGACGCCCGTCCCCCGCTTGAAGCGGCGCCCGGCCCCCGATTTGTGACAGCGTCCAGATGGGTAATATCCTGCTCACTGCATTCGCGCTCATGCTCATCATCGAGGGCGTGCTGCCGTTCCTGTTGCCGGGCCTCTGGCGCGAAACATTCCGGCGCCTGACCGAGATGAGCGACGGGCAGATACGCTTCATCGGTATCACCTCGATGCTTGCCGGACTGCTCCTGCTCTACATCGCACGCCATTGAGATTCAGTGAGGCGTAAGGCGTGAGGCGTCAGGCGTCGAACAGTGCGGTTCTCCTCTATAATTCGCCTCACTCCTCACCCCTTTCGCCTCACGCTTTATGAGAACTTGGGTATTGCCCGAATACATCGAGGACATCCTCCCGGCCGAAGCCGCGCGCATCGAGCGGCTGCGGCGGGGCATCCTCGACCTGTTCCGCAGCCGCCGCTACCAACTGGTGATGCCGCCGCTGCTGGAGCACATTGAGTCGCTGCTTACCGGCGCCGGGCACGACCTCGACCTGCAGACGTTCAAGCTGGTGGACCAGCTCTCCGGGCGCATGCTGGGGCTGCGCGCCGACATCACGCCGCAGGTCGCGAGGATCGACGCGCATCTCCTCAACCGCCGGGGCGTGACGCGGCTGTGCTATTGCGGCAGCGTGCTGCACACCCGGCCGGCGAGCCCCGGCTCGACCCGCGAATTGATCCAGATTGGCGCGGAGATCTATGGCCACGCGGGCATCGCGGCCGACCTGGAGATCCAGGCGCTGCTGTGCCGCTCGCTCGCGGTCGCCGAGGTGCGCGATGCGCGCATGGACATCGGGCACGTCGCGGTATTCCGCTCGATCGTGCGCGCGGCGAAGATCGGCGCCGAGCTCGAGGCGGGGCTGTTTGAAGCCCTCCAGAATAAGGACGGCCGCGTGGTCAGGAGCCTCGCGCGCGCCCTGGACGGGACGATCCGCTCCGCGCTCGCGCTCCTGCCGGAGCTCTACGGCGGACAGGAAGTGCTGGCAGCGGCCGAGAAAAGGCTGCCCAGGATTCCCGAACTGACCGCGGCGCTTGTGACGCTGCGCGCGCTAGCGAAGGCGTGCCCCGTCCCGGCAAGCTTCGACCTCGCGGATCTGCGCGGCTACCACTATCATTCCGGCGTGGTGTTCGAAGCCTACTGCAAGGGCATCATTGGCGCCGTCGCGCGCGGCGGGCGCTACGACGAGGTCGGCAGGGCATTTGGGCGCTCGCGGCCCGCCACGGGTTTTTCGATCGACCTGCGCAGCCTCGCCAGCGCGGGCGGCGCCACGCGGCCGCGCAAGCGCGGCGCCGGGACGCGGAAACGATGAAACCCGCCGCGCGCAACGTCGTCGTCATCGGCGCCCAATGGGGCGACGAGGGCAAGGGCAAGATCGTGGACTGGCTCACCGATCATGCCCGGGGCGTGGTGCGATTCCAGGGCGGTCACAACGCCGGCCACACACTGGTGATCGGCGGCAAGAAGACCGTACTCCATCTGATTCCGTCCGGCATCCTGCGGGAAAAGGTTGCCTGCTACATCGGCAACGGTGTGGTGCTGTCTCCGCAGGCGCTGGTCGAGGAGATCGGGACGCTGGAGGCCGCGGGCGTCGACGTGCGCTCGCGGCTGAAGATCAGCGAGGCCTGTCCGCTGATCCTGCCGCACCACGTGGCGCTCGACCAGGCGCGCGAGCATGCCAAGGGCGACTTCAAGATCGGCACCACCGGCCGGGGCATCGGCCCGGCGTATGAGGACAAGATCGCGCGGCGCGCGCTACGCCTGCAGGACTTGTTCAATCCCAAGCGCTTCGCCGCGAAGCTGAGAGACCTGCTCGATTACCATAACTTCGTGCTGGTGAATTACTTCCACGCCCAGCCGGTGGATTACCAGAAGTCCTACGACGATACGATGCAGCTCGCCGGGCGCATCGAGGCGATGATTGCCGACGTGCCGCGCCTCCTGTACGACGCGCAGCAGGCGGGGCACAACCTGCTGTTCGAAGGCGCGCAGGGCACGCTGCTCGACATCGATCATGGCACCTACCCGTACGTCACTTCCAGCAATTGCGTCGCCGGCGCGGCGGCGGCGGGCGCGGGCGTCGGCCCGCGGCACCTGCACTACGTGCTCGGCATCACCAAGGCTTATTGCACGCGCGTCGGCGCGGGCCCGTTTCCCACCGAGCTCGACAACGAGCTCGGCCGGCAAATCGCGGCCCGCGGCAACGAGTTCGGCTCCACGACCGGGCGGCCGCGCCGTTGCGGCTGGTTCGACGCGGCTGCGCTCAAGCGTTCGATCCAGATCAATGGCTTTTCAGGTCTGGGCGTGACCAAGCTCGACGTGCTCGACGGCATGGATACGGTGCAGATAGCGACTGGCTACAAGCTAAACGGCCAGAGCCGCGACATACTGCCGGTCGGCGCGGAAGAACTGGAGGGTTGCGAGCCGGTGTACGAGAAAATGCCGGGTTGGAAGGACAGCACGGTGGGATTGACGCGCTACGAGCAGCTGCCCAAGGCGGCGCGGGTGTTCCTCAAGCGCATCGAGGAAATCTGCAGCGTGCCGATCGACCTGATTTCAACCGGTCCCGAGCGCGACCAGATCATCGTGCGGCGCCACCCCTTCAAATGACAATTTTGAATGTTGAATGTTGAATGTTGAATGTTGAGTGAACAGCGCTACAACCAAGCATTCAACATTCAAAATTTAGAATTCAAAATTGAGGTATTGGTGCCCAGGAAGGGATTCGAACCCCCACACCATTGCTGGCGCCAGGACCTGAACCTGGTGCGTCTACCAATTTCGCCACCTGGGCTTGCGCGGGCGAAATTCTAGCCGAACCCCCTTTTTATATCAAATGACTCAACGCAAAAAACGAAACACACCCCCCGCGCGTAAGCAGCGCTCCGGCGATCCCCACTACCAGCGCGAGGCGAGCCGCTACGAGCACCCCGTGTCGAGCCGGGAATTCATCCTGGAAACGCTGACGCGGCGCGGCGTGCCCGTTGCCGAGCACGAACTCGAGCGCCTGCTGCACATCACCGCCGATGACCGGGACGCATTCGGCAAGCGCCTCTCCGCCATGGAGCGCGACGGCGAGATCATGCGTAACCGCCGCGGCGACATCTGCGTCCTGGAGAAACTCGACTTGCTGCGCGGCCGCGTGCAGGGGCATGCCGACGGCTTCGGCTTTCTCGTGCGCGATGAAGGCGGCCCCGACCTGTTCCTGGGGCCGAAGGAGATGCGCGAAGTGCTGCACGGCGACCGCGTGGTGGCGCGCATCACCGGCACCGATCGCCGTGGGCGTCCGGAGGGCAAGATCGTGGAAGTGCTCGAGCATGTGCACCAGCGCCTGGTGGGCCGGTTGCGGCGCGAGCACGGCATCCTGTTCGTGACGGCGGAAGACAAGCGTATCAGCCACGAGTTTCTGGTGCCGCCGGATGCCGCCGGCAGCGCGCAGCCGGGCCAGGTGGTGACGGTGGAAATCGTGGCGCAGCCGTCGAAGCACGCGCAGCCGGTGGCGCGGGTGGTGGAAGTGCTCGGCAACTATGCCGATCCCGGCATGGAAATTGAAATCGCGTTGAGAAAACACGCGCTGCCGCACGTGTTTTCTCAGGCAACCGAGCAACTGTGCGCAAGAATACCCGACGAGGTGACCGGGCAGGACTGTGACGGGCGGATCGACCTGACGAAGCTGCCGCTGGTGACGATAGACGGGGAAACCGCGAAGGACTTCGACGACGCCGTGTATTGCGAGCCCGCCGACCTCCCGGGCAGGAAAGGCGCGCAGGGCGCGGCCGGCTTCCGGCTGGTGGTGGCGATCGCCGATGTCAGCCATTACGTGAAGCACGGGGACGCGCTCGACCGCGAGGCACTTGCCCGCGGCAACTCAGTCTACTTCCCGCGCCGCGTGATCCCGATGCTGCCGGAGAAGCTGTCGAACGGGCTGTGCTCGCTCAATCCGCAGGTACTGCGCCTGGCCATGGTCTGCGACATGCTGGTTGCCGCGGACGGCGAGATCCAGTCCTACCGGTTTTATGCCGCCGTGTTCCGCTCGCACGCCCGGCTCACCTACACCGAGGTCGCCGCAATGCTGGAAGACGAACGCGGCGAGGCGGCTCGCCGCCACCAGGGGCTGCTGCCGCACGTGCGGCACCTGTACCGGCTCTACAAACTGCTCGCAAAGGCGCGCGAGCGGCGCGGCGCGATCGACTTCGAGACCATCGAGACCCAGATGATCTTCGACGCGCAGGGCAAGATCGAGCGCATCGTGCCGGTCCGGCGCAACGACGCCCATCGCGTGATCGAGGAGTGCATGCTCGCCGCCAACGTCTGCACCTCGGACTTCCTGCGCGGCAACGAGCACCCGATGCTGTACCGCATCCACGAGGGGCCGACACCGGAGAAACTGGTCGCCTTGCGCGAGTTTCTCAAGGGCTTTGGTCTGAATTTAACGGGAGGCGACAAGCCCCGCGCCGGCGACTACGCAAAACTGCTCGCACGCGTCAAGGACCGGCCCGACGCGCAGTTGCTGCAGACGGTCATGCTGCGTTCGCTGCAGCAGGCGGTCTACAGTCCCGACAACGTCGGTCACTTCGGGCTCGCCTACGAGTCGTACACCCATTTCACCTCGCCCATCCGGCGCTATCCGGACCTGCTGGTGCACCGCGCGATCAAGGCGGTGCTCGCACGCGGCCGCTACGAGCCCGGCAACTGGCGCGAGTTGGGGGCGCGTTGCTCGATGACCGAGCGCCGCGCGGACGAGGCGACACGCGACGTCTCGGCCTGGCTCAAGTGCTACTACATGAAGGACCGCGTCGGCGAAACCTGTGCCGGGAGCGTCAGCGGCGTTACCGCTTTTGGCGCGTTCGTCGCGCTCGATGACGTGTACGTGGAGGGCCTGCTGCACGTCTCCGAGCTGGGCACCGATTATTTCCATTTCGACGCCGGCAAGCACCAGCTGATGGGAGAGCGCACGCACAAGCGCTTCCGGCTCGGCGACCGCGTGCGCGTCAAGGTGGCGCGGGTGGATCTTGATACCAGCCGTATTGATTTCACCTTGGCGTGAAATCAATATGAGTGAGGCGCGCTTCGTCTACGGTTTCCACGCGGTTACCAGCCGGCTGCGGCAGAACGCCGCGGGCGTGAAAGAGATCTACCTCGACCAGTCGCGCGGCGACCGCCGCGCACGCGATCTCGCGCAGGTCGCGGCGGAGCGCGGCGTGCGGGTGATACACGTGGATGCGGCGCGGCTGGACGGTATGACCCAGCACGCCAGCCATCAGGGCGTCGCTGCGCGGGTGGAGCCGGCCGCGCTGGCGCGGGACCTCGACAGCCTGCTCGAGGGCCTTGGCGGTCCGCCGCTACTGCTGATACTCGATGGAGTGACCGACCCTCACAACCTCGGAGCGTGCCTGCGCGTGGCAGACGCCATGGGAGTGCACGCGGTGATTGCGCCCAAGGACCGCGCGGTCGGCATCACGCCGGCGGTCGAAAAGGTGGCGAGCGGCGCGGCGGAAACGGTGCCGTTCATCGCCGTCACCAACCTCGCCCGCGCCATGCGGGAGCTGAAGGAGCGCGGGATCTGGCTGGTCGGCGCGGACCAAAGCGGCGAGCGCGACCTCTATTCCGCGAAGCTCGAGGGCCCGCTCGCGTGGGTGCTCGGCGCGGAAGGCGAGGGCATGCGGCGGCTCACCCGCGAGAACTGCGACGAGCGGGTGCGCATCCCCATGCTCGGCGCCGTGGAAAGCCTCAACCTCTCGGTATCCGCCGGCATCTGCCTTGCCGAAACGCGGCGGCAAGGAGCCCTGCGCCAGAAAACGTGACTTTTCGCACGGTAACGCCCAATTAGTTCCATGGCTTTGGAAGCGATCGCACGCGTTCGATATATAGTTTGAAGGTCGCGAGATGGCGCGGTTCTGGTTCAATGCAATTCAAATATCCATCTCGCGCAGGGTACGTGCGATGACCAACTCCCGGGAAAGCTTCCGCATGAAACCCGCACTCATTTCTGTTGCCGTTGCATCGTGTTTTGTTGCTGGTGCAGCGTTGGCGAACCCTACCGGTCCGAGCGTGGTCAGCGGCAATGCCACGATCGTCCAGAACGGCAACCTGCTCCAGATCACCAACACCCCGAACACCATTCTCAACTGGCAGAGCTTTTCCATCGGGGCGAACGAGATCACCCGCTTCGTGCAGCAATCGGCGTCCAGCGCGGTGTTGAATCGCGTTGTCACCCAGAACCCGTCCACGATCCTCGGCGCGCTGCAGTCCAACGGGCGGGTGTTCATCGTCAACCCCAACGGCATCCTGTTCGGCGCCGGGGCGCAGGTGGACGTGGCGGGGCTGGTGGCCTCCTCCCTCAACCTGAGCGATTCCGACTTCCTGTCCGGACGGATGCGCTTTGCCGGCGGGTCCGGCGCCAGCGTAATCAACCAGGGCAATATCACCGCGGGCGCGGGCGGAACCGTGTACCTGGCCGGCTCGGCGGTGACCAACAACGGGCTCATCACCAGCCCGCAGGGCGAGGTGATTCTGGCGGCAGGCAACAGCGTCGAGCTGGTGAATCCCGGCACGCCCAATCTGCGGGTCGAGATTGCCGCGGCCGACAATCAGGCGATAAACCTCGGGCAGATCCTCAGCGACGCCGGGCGCGTCGGGATTTACGCGGGATTGATCAATAACTCCGGAACCATCCGTGCCGACAGTGCTGTAGCCGAAGGCGGCAGCATCCTGCTCAAGGCGACGAGGAGCGCGACGCTGGAGAGCA
>CAZCGD010000377.1:0-3827 GCA_964498105.1 uncultured Streptomycetaceae bacterium | reverse complement strand
TGCTATTGCTGGTGTTGGCGACCCTGTTCGCCGCTTCCTGCGCGACGGGACCGTCGCGCGAACGGGACCTGGTCAACCGGGCGCTCGACGCCATGGGCGGCGCCGATTCGGTGGCCAAGGTGAAGACGATCACCGTGAAGGGCACGCTGAAGCAGTGGGAGCCGGAGCAGTCCAACGCGCCGGGCGGCGAGATGCGGTTCGCGAACGACGCGGAATTCACGCTTACCGGCGATTTCACGAGCCACGCAATCCGGGTGGATTGGGTCAAGAAGTTCGCTTATCCCGCGCCACGTACTTTCACCTTCAGCGAGATCGTGACGCCTGCCGCCGGATATGTCGTGGGCAGGGAATCCAATGGTCTCAACAAGCAGAGCATGGAGCAGAAGTCGCCCGCGCATTCGATGTCGGGACTGCGGCTCGCGACCAATCAACGCGAGCTGCGGCGCGCCTCGCCGTCGCTGCTGCTGGAGATGCGCAACAACCCCGGCAAAGTGAGTGCCAGCCCCGATGTGACCCTGGGTGGGGTGGCCCATCCCGCTGTCAGCTACAACGCGGGCAACTACACGTTTATCGTCATCTTCGACCCGAAGACCGGCCTGCCGGCGCGCGTCCGCACGCTCGATTACGACAACGTCTGGGGCGACGCGAACTACGACCTCGTGCTGTCCGACTGGCGCACGATGGGTGGTGTCCGCATCGCCGCCAGCCAGAAGTACGAGTTGAACGGCAGAGTCATCCAGGACGCCAGAATCACGGACGTCAGCACCAACGTCCAGATCGCGGCCGGCACCTTCGAACCGCCGGCGGCGGTGAAGGCGGGAGCGGCGAAGCCGGCCACCGGCAGCGTGGCCTGGCAGTGGGTGATCAGGCGCCAGTTCATCGGCACCTACATGGATTCCGACCACGTGAGCTACGACGCCAGGGCGTCCACCGGGCTGCGGTTGAACGAGATCGCGCCGGGCGTGCAGCACGTGGTGGGCGGCACGCACAACAGCCTGCTGGTGGAGATGAGCGACCACCTGGTCGCGATCGATGCGCCGGTGACCGACTGGCAATCGAACTGGACCATCGCGGCGGCCAGGGAAAAGTACCCGAACAAGCCGATCCGCTACCTGGTGATGACGCATCACCACATGGACCACTCCGGCGGCATGCGCGCGTACCTCGCGCAGGGCGCGACGCTCGTCGTCGGCAAGGGCGCCGCGGACCACTACCGCAAAGCGCTGGCGGCGCCGTTCTCCCGCAATCCCGATCTCGCCGCAGGCAAACTGAGCGGCGTGAAGATCATCGAGGTCGAGGATAAACACGTGTTCTCCGATGGCAAGCGCGAAGTGTCCGCCCACCTGGTCGAAAATCCGCACGCTGCCGCTACGCTCCTCGGTTACGTCGTAGATGCACGGATCGCCTACGTCACGGACATCTACAGCCCGGGCCCGCCGCTGCCGGCGAAGATCAACCCGGGCCTCGCGTCGGTCGTCAACGCAGTGAAAAAAGCCGGTATCCAGCCGCTGACCGTTGCCGGCGGCCATGGGTCGACCGCCCCTTACGCGCTGCTCGCCGTGCTCGCGGGCAACTGACCGCAGCTTGCTCCAAGTCCGCCGGGAAGGTTTCCCGGCGGTTTCGCTTCCGACTATAGGAGGGGAACATGAATATGCCAATCAGTTTGCTGCTCATCGCGGTTTTTTCGTTGATGACAAACAGCGCAGGCGCGGCATCCGGCAAGGCGCTCGATACCGTCGACCGTGCCATGCAGGCGATGGGCGGAGAGCGCGCGTTGCTGCAGGTCAGGAGCGTCGTCATGAACTTGCGCGCGCAGCACTGGGAGCCGCAGTCGAACTACCAGGCCGGCGGGGAGGCCAGGCCCACCGGCGAGTCGAACATCGTGATCGCTCGTGATTTCGGAGCCAAGGCCGTGCGCGTGGACTGGGATCGTACCAAGGTCGGTGGCGGCGGCGTGAGCTTCAAGTACAGCGAGATCTATTCCGACGGCGTGGGCATCGTGGATGGCGCCGACACCGGCACCAACAACCGCACGCCGCAGAGCCTCAAGACGGGGCAGCACACGATGTCGGGCATCCGGCTTGCGAGCTTCCTGCGCGAGCAGCAGCGCGCGTCGCCCCTGCTCGTGCTGGACATGAAGTCGGACCCGACGGCGTTGACCGCTTTGCCCGATCAGACGGTGGGCGGCAAGAAGCTGCGCGCAGTGCGCTACGACGTGAGTCGCTACACGTTCACGGTGTTGTTCGATTCCGCGACCGGGTTGCCGGCGCGGGTGAGAAGCCTCGATACCGAGCCCATTCGGGGCGATGTCGTCTACGATCTCGTGCTCTCCGACTGGCGCGCGGTGAACGGCGTTCAATTCGCGCACCAGCTTGCCTGGGAGGTCGATGGCAAGCCGACTGGCAAAGCCGAAGTAAACAAGGTCGCCGTCAACGCTGCAATCCCGGCGGACCGGTTCGCGATCTCCGCCGAAGCGAGAGCCCGGCGCATCCTGCCTGCGATGGGCCATGTGCCGTACCAATGGGTCGGGCGCCGCGTCCTGTGGGGCTCGTTCCGGGATACCGACGAGATCTCGTTCGATCCCGATAAGGTATCAGGCCTCACGCTGGTCGATATCGCGCCGGGCGTGAGCATGAGCCAGGGCGGCTCGCACAACAACATGTTCGTGGAGATGGACAAATTCATCGTGGCCTACGACGCCCCAATCCACGAGTTGCAGTCGCGCTGGGCCATCGACGCCGCCAAGGCAAAGTACAAGAAGCCGGTCAAGTACCTGATCATGTCGCACCACCACTGGGACCACGCCAACGGCGCCCGCACTTTCGTGGCGGAAGGCGCGACTGTGATCGTCGGCAAGGGCAGCAAGGACCATTTCGCGCGGATGTTCAGCGCGCAACACACCGTGATTCCCGACGAGCTCGCGCGCAAGCCGCGCAAGGCCGCCATCATCGAGGTCTCGGACAAGCATGTCATCTCGGACGGCAAGCGCCAGGTCGGGGCCTACTACATCGAGCATTCGCACTCGACCGGGACGCTGATCGCCTACATCCCGGACGCCCGGCTCGGCTTCGTCACTGACATCTGGAGCCCGGGACGCGACCCGTTGCCGAAGAAAGCGAGCCAGGGACAGATCGAGCTGGTAAAGAGCGTGCGGCAGCTCAAGCTCGACATCGAGCGCTTTGCCGGCGGCCATGGCTCGACCGGCGTCTTCCGCGACCTCGTTGCGCTCGTCGAACAGACGGCTCCACGGAGCGGTCTTGCACCAGTCCGGCTTGCCGAGCGGAACCGCCCCTGAAACGGGATAGCACAAGTCGGACAAACCCCGTAGAGCACTGGCTGGCGGGGGCCCTCGCGCTGGCGTGCGCCGGGTACGCAAGCGCACAGGCATTCCCGACCCGGCCGGTCGAACTCGTCGTTCACACCGCGGCAGGCGGCGGTGGCGATATCTTCGCGCGGACGGTGGCCGAGATCATCGCGAAAGAAAAGTTGCTGCCGCAGCCGCTCGTCGTCTCCAACAAGGGCGGGGGCGGCGGCGCCATCGCGTTCAGCTACGTCGCCGGCAAGCGCGGCGATCCCTACATACTGCTGGCGGTGCCGAGCACGGTCCTGCTCACCGCGCCGCTGCGCAGCGGGCTCGATATCGGGCTCGACAAGTTCACCCCGCTGGCCTCGCTCGGCCTGGACTTGAACGCCGTCACGGTGCGCGCCGATGCGCCGTACCGAACGATGGCCGATTTCGTCGAGGCGGCGAAGCGCGAGCCGAATACGCTCGTCATCGCGTTCGGCTCGATCGGCGGCACCGCTCATTACCTCGCCTACCAGATCGA
>CAZCGD010000376.1:0-1834 GCA_964498105.1 uncultured Streptomycetaceae bacterium | reverse complement strand
CTGGCGGTAGATCACCACCTTCTCCGCTTCGGACAACTTGGCCACGCCGGCAAACAGGTAAATATTGAGCGCCGCCACCAGCGCCAGGCCGCTGATGAGTGCCACGCGCCCCAGCGTCTGCATGGTGGTGTTCATGAGCTTGCGAGCTTCCTGCGGCACCGGCTTGCCGTTCGCGTCCACGCGCGGCACGGCTTCCACCGTCATCGCGTCGGCGATCACGTCCTGCACGACGTAGCCCACCGGCGCGAGCAGCGTCGACAGCACGAACCAGGCTTCGGCTGGCATGATCGCGGTCATCGCCGCGCGGTCGGTGAGCAGTCCCGCCATGATCAGCAGGCTCGCGGCGATGAGCCCCGCGCCGAGGAACACCAGCCAGCTCTTCCAGCGCCAGATGAGATCCACGAGGTGGCCGAGCGGCATCTTCAGCGCCCACGGGATGCCGGCCCAGAAGCCGAGCGCGGCGAGGAAGGAGGCGGAGAGTCCGAGGTAGTCCTTGACGAAGAAAGTGCCGACGATGCCGGTCAGGCCCGAGATGCCGTAGGCGACGTACACCATCAGCGGCGGCAGGTAAGAGAGCCGCATCTCCCGGCCGAGGGAGAGGATGTTGAGGTCAACCCAGCGGAGAATGCCCGAGAAAATCATGCAGGCATTCTATCTGTATATGTAGAACCGGAACACGCCGCCAAGCACTGTTAAATCCGGACGCGAAGCGCCGGTTTAACTCCGCGCGTTCGAACGGACGGATTGACCGCCGTTCAACGCGCAGGATTACGGATCAGTCACCGGTTACCGGGGTTACGTCGAATCACGATTCACGAATCGCGATTCACGCTTTTCCTTCCCTCATCCCTGCTTTGTTCAGCGCTTGCCGCCCAGCCCGACTGCGTCGTAGAACTCTCCGTATTCCACCAGGCGCCTGGCCAGGAAATCCCCCAACTCTGCGCTCCCCAGGTAGATGTCCTGGTACAGGTTTTGCGCCGCGTGCTCTTTCCACGCGGTCGACTTGTGCGCGCGCTCCAGCGCCGCCTCCATGGTGGCGGCGGCCTCCTTCGGCACCCCAGCGGGGAAAACGAAACCCCGTATCGTTCCCGCCTGCACCGGGTAGCCAAGCTCCTGCAGCGTCGGCACGTCCGGCGCGAAGGGCAGGCGGCGGTCCGCTGTGATGGCCAGCACACGCAGCTTCTTTGAGTCCACCATCCCCTTGCCCTCGCTCAGATTCTCGGTGGTGAAATGCGTATGGCCGCCGGCCGCTGCGATCACGGCGTCGCCTCCGCCCTTGAACGTCACGAACTTGAACTTCACGCCCGGGACCGCCTTTTCAAGGAGGTACAGCACCATTCGGCCGGTTCCTGACACCGAGGTCGTTGCGGCGACCAGCGAATCGGGATTGCGCTGTGCCGCATCGATCAGATCCTTGAACGTTTTGAATGGAGAATCGGCTGGAACCATGATCGACTGCGGGTCGATGGCGAACAGCGCGAGCGGCGTGTAGTTCTCGAGGCCGATCCGGGTGTCCGGCCGGTGAGCCATGGCGAGCAGCGTGCCCGTGATCGAGAGCATTGAATACGGGTCGCCGCGCCGGGTCTTGAAATAGGTGTAGGCAATGACGCCGGAGCCGCCGACCCTGTTCACGACGACGAACGGCTGCGGCAGCAGGTTCTCCCGCCTCGCGATCTCGGCCACCATCCGGGAAACGACATCGCCGCCGCTGCCGGCAGAGGTGTGCACGGTAATCTCGATCGGCTTCGCCGGATACGGCTGCGCGAACGCGATGCCGGAAGCCAGCATGGCAAGAACGCCGGCGATGCGGAACACGATGCTGCTACGGTGCAAC
>CAZCGD010000375.1:0-4869 GCA_964498105.1 uncultured Streptomycetaceae bacterium | reverse complement strand
TTGATCTGGATCGCGCCTTTCGGCGACAGGGCGGGCGCGCCGGGCACGAAGTAGCCCACCTCGCGTGGCTGGTACGGGTTTGAGAGGTCGTAGGCGCGCAGCCCGCCGTTGAAGAACGTGCCGAGGATGATGTCCTCCGAGCGCCACGAGCACTCGAACGGGTAGTTCTCGTAGAGGTTGTGCGCGCCGTAGCGGCCGCCGCGCTTGCCGAACACTTCCACCGGCGGCAGCGGCAGCGTCGAGATCGGCACCGGGTTTTTCTCGTTGCGGATGTCGAACACCCACGCGAGCTTCGGCCAGTCCTCGCCGTTGTCCCTGGTGCATTCGTCGGCAACGATCATCAGTCCCTTCGAGAACAGCGGCATCGCCGTGTGCGAGAAGCCGTTGTAGGGAGGGGAGTAGTTGTAGCGCGAAATCTCCTTTGGCTTCGACTTGTCGCTGATGTCGAGAATCACCACGCCGCCGTCGATGTACGACACGTAGGCGCGGTCGGGGCGCTGCGGGTACCACTGGATGTTGTGCGGGCGGTAGCCGCTGTCGAACTTCGGGTGGCGCGGCAGTGGCGGCTCGGCGTCACCCTCGCGCTGGCCCGGGTACCACCAGCGTCCCGCTTCCACCGGCTTCGCCGGGTTGCGGATGTCGACGATGCGGTAGATCTGGTGATCCTTGGGGTCTCGCGGCTGGAAGTCGGGCGCGCCCGAGGACATGTGCACGAATTGGCCGTCCACGCACCACACGCAGTGCACGCCCAGCGAATGCGGTCCCGACGCGTCGAAGTGCGAGATGCGCCGCGGCTTCTCGGGGGTGCTGATGTCCCACAGGTCGAAGCCGGCCGGCTTCATGCCGCGCTCGCCGCGGATCTGGTGCGCAACGATCAGCAGGTCGCCGCAGACCTCCAGCGAATTGGAGCGCATCTTGTTGTGCGGCAGCTCGGTCTGGATGACCATCTTCGGATTGCGCGGGTCGGTGACGTCGAGCGCCGTGAAGTTTTTCGGCGCGGCCTCGTGGCCGAGCCAGATCACGCGCCGGCCGTCCTTGGTCTTCTGCATGCCCATGCCCTCGCCGACGCCGCCGAAGCCGCCCATCTCGTGGTGCGCGAGCAGCTTGAAGTTGAGCGCCAGCGTCTGCGACGCCTGCTTGCCCGGGTTTATCGTTCCACCTGCAGTCATTGTTTCTCCTTCGGTCAATAGATATGCAAATCCCGATGCCAAAATTTCAAGCACCAAACCCCAAATCCCAAACAAATCTCAACTCCCAAGCCACAAGCTCCAAACGTTTGGGATTTGGTGCTTCGCAATTTGGTGCTTGTTTGTAATTTGGTGCTTGATGCTTGGTGCTTGCCTGTAATTTGGTGCTTCTTCGGTGTCAGCCGTCACTCTTTTGCCAGGCCGGCCTCGACCAGCGCGCTTTTCAACTGGCCGTAGAGCTGCGCCATGCGCTGCGCGCTGTCCCTGCTGCCGGTGTAGTCCGGCGTCGCTTCGTTGCGCTCGACTTCCTTCTTCCAGTCCTCCGTGGCGACGACCTTGCTCATCGCGGCGTCCCAGAATGCGACCTGCGGCGGAGTCATGCCTTTCGGCCCGACCAGCAGCCGCACGTTGGCGAATACCACGTCGACGCCTTGCTCCTTCCAGGTCGGGATCGCCGCCATCACGCCTTCGCCGCGCTTCTCCGCGGTGACGCCGATGATGCGCAGCTTGCCCTGCTGCGCCTGGATGATCGCGGCGCCGACGGACAGCGACGCGATATCGATGTGCCCGCCCATGATGGACGTCAGGGCCTGCGCGTTGGTCTGCAGCACGACCGTCTTCAGCTTCCTGACGTCGATGCCCATGGCTTTCATCAGCAGGGCGACCGTCAGGTGGTTGGTCGCGCCCACCGCGACGCCGATCGCGACGCTCAGTGACTGCGGGTCCTGCTTCAGCCGGTCCTGGATGTCGCGCGCGGTCTTCAGAGGGGAGTCCGGCTTCACCACCAGCGTCATGTGTTCGCTGAACAGGGTCGCGAGCGGCGTGTAATCGGAGTAGGTGGTGGCCGACCTGCCCAGGATGTGGTTGGTCATCAGGCTCATGGTGGAGGTGAGCAGGTAGTGCCCGTCCCCGGCGTGCTGGTCGAGGTGATGCGTCGCGATGTTGCCGCCGCCGCCCGCCTTGTTCACGGCCACGACGGGAACGTCGACGATGCGGTTCACCTGCAGCACCCGCTGGATGAGGCGCGCCGTGCCGTCGATCGAGCCGCCAGTCGCCGCCGGCACCACGATCTCCACCGTTCTCTCCGGCCGCCAGGCGGCCTGCTGGGCGTACGAGGAGGGCGCGTCCGCCGCGAGCATCGCCACGAAGGCGAGCGCGGCCTTGCCGTTCCTGAAGTGAATCATCCTGTTCTTCCCTGCTGCAGATGTGAAGCGGTTCCCGCGGCGGCATGGCATCATAACCCGGTCCGCCGCTCCGTAACATTGCGGGGAGTAGCGTAAGCTGAGTCCACAAAATGAACGATGGTGAAAGAGCATGAGGGCGGCATGAGCGAGGGTGAGGAGACGTCAAAGGAACGAAACGTCCTCGGCGGACCGCTGCGGGCGTGCAGTTATTCACCCGTTACCGGCTATTTCCGCGACGGCTGCTGCGGCACACGCGGCGAGGAGGGCGTCGCGCACCTGATATGCGTCAAGGTTACGGCGGAATTTCTTCAGTTCTCGACGGAACGCGGCAACGACCTCGTGACGCCGCGTCCCGAACTGCGCTTCCGCGGGCTGCAGCCCGGCGACCGCTGGTGCCTGCACGTGCTGCGCTGGGTCGAGGCATGGGAAGCCGGCAACGCGCCGCAGGTCGTGCTCCAGGCCACTCACGAGCGCGTGCTCAAGTTCGCGCCGTTGTCGGCGCTGAAGCGGCACGCTTTGGATCTCAACTGAAGTGCGGTGACGAAAGGCCGTAGAGCTTCACCGCCAAGGACGCTTAGGAAAACAAGAATAAATTAACCGCCAAGACGCCAAAGAACGAGAACAATAATAAGTTCAATAGCAAGAACTGAAGGCCGCACTGGAACCGCGCCAAAGGTGGCATACAGGTAACGCCGGTCATATTGCCGCCAGAATCAAGAGCATTTCCTGGGGATTTACAATCCGAGGGGTGCATTGCCCGCTCTCGTTCTTTGGCGTCCTGGCGCCTTGGCGGTTCCGCCTGAGGGATGAGGGATGAGGCGTTTGGCACCTTGGCGGTTGGAGTCCAGAAGTTGGATCTGTAGTTTTTGAATGACTTTTGGCGTCTTGGCGGTTCAATTAATTGTTGTTGCCTTCCTTCGTGTCCGTTCGACCGCGCCTGGAAGGCGCGATTGATTTTGTGTCCTTCGTGTCGAGGCTTTTCTTGGCGAACGCGGCGGCGAGGTTGGCGGAAACCTGGAAGTAACACTTTTTTAGAGCGGTACGGCACAATAGCGCGGACGCACGCGCCACCCACCGCCACCAGCCGCGCCGAGCATCGGGAACATGGCAGATCAACCAATTGATATCGACCTGAGCCTCCAGGTCGGCAAGTACGAAGTCCAGAAGCTATTGGGCAAGGGCGCAACCGGGACGGTGTACCTGGCGAAGGACACTTTCTCCGGCAGGGAGGTGGCGCTGAAGACGATCGAGCCCGAAGTGTTCCGCGATCCCAAGTTCGGCACCGTTTACCGGGCGCAGTTCCTGAACGAGGCATCGCTCGCGGGCAAGTTGAAGCACCCGCATATAGTGGCCATATACGACGCGGTGGTGCAGGAGAATTCCGGCTATATCGTGATGGAGTTCGTCACCGGGGGCGACCTGTCGCGGTTTACCAAGCCGAACCGGCTGCTGCCGGTCGCGGACGTGATGCAGATCGGATTCAAGTGCTGCGGCGCGCTCGACTACGCCTATCGCGAAGGCATTGTTCACCGCGACATCAAGCCGGCGAACCTGATGCTGGAGCAGGGCACGGAGGTCAAGATCGCGGATTTCGGCGCGGCCGAGTTGCGCAAGACCAAGGTGGCGCGGACGGCGTCCATGGGGTCCCCCTATTACGTGTCGCCCGAGCAGATACAGCGCGGGGACCTCACCTTCCACAGCGACATGTACTCCCTTGGCGTGGTGCTGTACGAGCTGCTGACCGGCCAGCCCCCGTTCAACGCGAGCAACATGGAAGCGCTGATGAAGAAGATCCTGCAGCAGGCGCCGGTCGCGCCGAGCAAGCACCGCCCCGACCTGCCGAAGGACCTCGACCGCATCCTGCTGCGCGCGCTGGCCAAGAAGCCGGAGAAGCGCTTTGCGACGTGGGCCGAGTTCGCCCTCGAGCTGGCGAGCATCGGCGAGCAAGGGCTGCCGCCCGGCATGGTTGCGGACAGCGAGAAATACATCGTGCTGAAGAAGGTCGAGATGCTATCGGGCCTGTCCGACGCGGAGCTGTGGGAGCTGGCCCGCGCCGCGACGTGGGCGCGCGTGCCCTCGAATAGCGTGGTCATGCGCGAGAACGACCGGGGCAAGGGGCTCTATTTGCTGGGCAAGGGCCAGGCCAAGGTCACCCGCCAGGGTCGGGTGCTCAACACGATCGGCGAGGGCGAGTGTTTCGGCGAGATGGCCTACATCCGCGCCGGCCGCCTGCCGCGCCGTGCCACCGTGGAATCCATGACGGAATTGCTGCTGGCAGAGTTCGAACCGGACACAGTGGGCAGGATGAGCCTCGGCGCGCAGCTTTATCTCACCCGCGCGCTGGTGCGCAACCTGGTGGACCGCCTGGAACTCGCCAACGCCGCTGCGCGGTGATGGGGTTGCAAAGCTTTGCCGCGGAGGACGCCAAGAAAAGCCTCGACACGAAGGACACAAAATCAATCGCGCCTTCCAGGCGCGGTCGAACGGACACGAAGGAA
>CAZCGD010000374.1:0-1571 GCA_964498105.1 uncultured Streptomycetaceae bacterium | reverse complement strand
TCATGAAAATGACATCTCCGGCCGCCGGCTCATGACCAAGCCGAAACGCACGCTCGCCAGTTGCTGCGTCGCCCACACGGTGCACGACGGGTACTCCGACGTCACCTACGTGCTGCTGCCGCTGCTGGCGCAGACCTTCGGCCTGTCGCTCGCGCAGGTCGGAATGATCCGCTCCGCCCATCGCGTGGCGATGGCGGCGTTCCAGATCCCGGCCGGGCTGATCGCGGAGCGCTTCGGCGAACGCAACCTGCTGGCGCTCGGCACGCTGATCGCGGGCATCGCGTTCCTCGCGCTTGGTTTCGCGCCCGGGTTCTGGGCCATCCTGATCGCTCTCTTCTTCGCGGGCGTCGGCTCGGCGGTGCAGCACCCGCTTGCGTCGACCATCATATCGCACGCTTATCCGGGCGAAGGCCGCCGCGCCGCGCTCGGCACCTATAACTTCTTTGGCGACGTCGGCAAGTTCGCCTTCGGCGGCGTTGTCAGCCTGCTGCTATTCGCGGGAATTTCGTGGCAGGCGCCCGTCGTCGGATTTGGCCTGCTGGGCATCGTGACTGCCATCGCCATACTCTTGTACGTCACCAATACGCGCGATGGGACCAGCACAACCGGCCCGATCAAGCCGGTGGCAAAGGCCGGCGGCTGGGGCATCCGCGACCGACGGGGTTTTACGGCGCTGTGCCTGATCGAAATCCTCGATTCGAGCACGCGCACCGGCTTCCTGACGTTCATCGCTTTCGTGCTCCTCGCCAAGGGCATGCCGGACGGCTGGGCAGTGCTGTCGGTACCGCTCATCCTGATCGGCGGCATGGCGGGCAAGCTCGCTTGCGGCTTCCTCGCCGAGCGCTTCGGCATCGTGCGCATGATCATCATCACCGAAGTCGCCACCGGCTGCGGCATTCTCGCGACGCTCGCCCTGCCCGGCGCCGTTTCGTTCCTGCTGCTGCCGCTGATCGGCGTCGCGCTGAACGGCACCTCCTCGGTGCTGTACGCCTCCATCGGCGACTTCGTCGCGCCGGACCGGCTGTCGCGCGCCTTCGCCCTGTTTTACACGCTGGGTTCCCTGTGCGGTATCGCCGCCCCGCTCGGCTATGGTCTGATCGGCGACTACTATGGCGTCGAAACCGCGTTCGCCATTATCGGCATCGCGGTTTTTCTCACCGTTCCGCTTGCCGCGCTCATGAAGCCGGCGGGTGCCCTGAAACCGGTCACGCGGTGACCGTCCTGAAGGATGAACGTGGAACGTGGAAGGATGACCCCACGCTGCGCGTGAAGGAAGGGTCCTTCCCTTTCACTGCCGTCCGGTCGCAAAGACTGATTTTTTTCGCAGCAACCGGCCGACGGTGACGAGAGGCCGGGACCTGCTTTGGCGCGCGGAGCGCGCAGGTCATCCTTCCACGTTCCACGTTCATCCTTAGTCCTTCAATTCCGTATAATTGGCGTAACCACCCGCCGCGCGAGGAGACCATCATGGCCAGCAAGCAACGCATCAGCTACGTACCGCTGGACAAGATGACGCCCGAAATGCGCGCCGAGATGGAGCGGTGCGCGAAGATGGGCACGCCGCGCCCGGA
>CAZCGD010000373.1:0-3865 GCA_964498105.1 uncultured Streptomycetaceae bacterium | reverse complement strand
GGGGCTGATCCTGCCCGGCGGCCGCTGGCTGAGCATCCACGCCGTGGCGTTGCTGGAGGCCGAATTCGGCAAGCCGGTTTTTCTCAACCTGAACTCGAGTCTGTGGGCCGCGTTGCGCGGCGCGGGGCGCGGCCTGCCGATTGCGGACCAGGGCATGCTGCTCGCCTCATAAGAAAATGAAAAGCTTGCTGCTTCTCGGGATCTGCTCAATCGCGTGGATCGGATGTATTTTTGCCGAACTAGCGGAGCGTAACGCAAGGGGAGAAACGGGCGGAGTCTCCTTCATGCCCATCATCCCGTTTTACCCCCTTGTTGCTTGGTTGGCTGCACTTGGGCTGGACTACCTCATACCTGATGCGGGTTTTTACATAGTCGGCGGGCTGCATGTCGTCCTGGCCGTCCTGTACTTTGGCTCGGCGATTCGTACTGAAATCAGGACCAACGCGAAGAAAGGGCCTTCACGGTAAAGCTGGACATGCGAATAGGTTTGCAGAATCAGAATCCCGGGGGCCGGTCCTGAGTTGCTCCCAAGATGAAACTTTTCACTACCAGTAACGGGAGGCGCGCGATGATAGGCGGAACGATCGTGAATAGATCCTGGCGATTCGCGACGGTGGTCGTTGCGTGCCTCGCAGACTGGAGCGGGACGGGCGCAGCACCGTTTTCGGATCCGCGCATCGAGCAGGGGTTGATCGTAGCCCCCGCTGCCGCCTTCATGGCTGAGGCCCGAGACCCGGCGTGCTTCGCGCCAACCCTGGTATCCACCGGGGGCGCATTCCCGCGCAGCCCACGCACGCTCGCCATCCGCTGGACAGGCTTCGCCAACTTCGAGCTGGCGTACAACGGCCAGATCCTGCTGCTCGACGCCTACTTCGACCGCGGCAGCTACTTCCCGCCGCTCGGCTTCAAGGCCGCGGACATAAAGCGCGCGAATGCAATCCTCATCGGCCACGGGCATACCGACCACATGTCTGATGCCGCGTCGGTCGGGGCGCGCACCGGCGCGCCTGTCGTCGGCGCTCCGGTGACAACTGAGAAGCTCCTCACGCAGCAGATCGATCCCAAGCAGGTGCGCACCGTCACCGGCCGCGGTGGAGAAGTGCTGCGGTTCGGGGCCTTCACCGTCGAGCCGATCCTGGGCCGCCACGGGGAGCCCCCGCCGTTCGTGACCGCCGCGTTCCAGCAGGCGCTCAAGGCGTCCGCCGGCGAGCTTACGCCGGAGCAGGCCGCCGAGCGCGACGAAATCCGCCTGCGCGGCATCCGCGACAATGCGCGCGTCATCAACGAAGGCACCATTGCGTTCCTGATCACGCTCGACAACGGCTTTCGCATCCTGTTCCGCGACAGCGGCGGCCGAATCACCGATTACGAGCGGGCCGCGATGGAGCGTGTCGGGCGCGTGGACGTCGCGTTAGTCGCGGTCTCGGCGGCCTTCGTCCAGGCGCTGGTGGTCGAGCAGGCACTCGAGCACCTGCGGACGTACCGCCCCGACGTCTTCATCCCCGCCCACCACGACGCGGCGCTGAATGGCTTGTGGCGGCCGACCGAGCCGCTGTTCGTGGCGATGAAGAGCGAGAGACCCGAACTCGTCACGGTGTCGAAGGGCTACCGCGAGCCGGTCTGCTTCAACACGGAGGACAATATTCAGCGCCGGGGAAAGAAGTAACGCGAATTAGATGGTCCAGCGATGCTTTCGCAACTTCCATCGCTGCCTCCTCGAGAGTGACCTGCGCGTAACCGAGCGGTTACAGTCTGGCAGCCTGTCGGACTTGGTGTCATGATTAGCGGCGAGCCGAGGGGCTGAAAGGAGATCATATGCGCGCCGAGAATTTCTGCAGTCTCACCGTGGCCGGCGTCACTGGCGTGGTCGCCACGCTGGTTTCATTGCTGACGTTTGCGCAGCCGTATCCCACGCGCCCGATCGAGCTGGTGGTGCACACCTCGGCCGGCAGCGGGACCGATGTCGTCGCCCGCGCGCTTGCCGACGTCGTCAGGCGCGAAAACCTGTTGCCGCAGCCGTTCGTCGTCGTGAACCGGGTCGGCGGCGCCGGGATACTGGCCTACACTTATTTCAAGACCAAGCGGGGCGATCCGTATTCGATGCTTACGGTCGCCACTACTATACTTGCCATGGCGCACCGGCCGGATGTCAATATCGGCCTGGAAAATTACACTCCGCTCGCGCTGTTCGCGATCGATCCGCAGACGATCATGGTCCCGGCCGACTCCCCGTTCGCGACGTTCAAGGAGCTGGTCGAGGCCGCCCGGCAGCAACCGGAGTCCCTGGTTGCCGCGACGACTTCGATAACGGGAACGGGACGGCTGGTGCTGTACCTCATCGAGAAAGCGGTTCCCGGCGCGAAATTCAAGTTCGTCGCGTTCAAGGGCGGGGGCGAGGCGGTGACCTCGGTAGCCGGCGGCCACACTCATTTCACCACCGAGAATCTGAGCGAGGGATTGGGGCTGTTGGAGGCGAAGAAGTTGCGCGTACTGGGAGTCGCCGCCGACCGGCGCCTGCCCAACATTCCGGACGTGCCAACGCTGCAGGAACTCGGCTACCCGGTCCAGGCCGGGACGATACGCGGGTTTGCTTTTCCCGCCGGCGTGCCGAAGGAGGCTGCCACGATCATGGAGGCCGCACTCGAGCGTGCCCACAAGACGCAACTGTGGAAGGAACATGCGGCGCGCAATTTCTACCTGGACGTTTACATGGGCGGCGCCGAGTTTTCCCAGTTCCTCGCCAAACGCCTGGAGGAGGCAAGGGGTTTCTACGATGACATCGGGCTGGGCCGGAAACCCTGACCAGGAAATCCTGCGGAATGGACGCCGTTGAAATACCCGGTGGATGATTGACTGCCACTGCAAGGAGAAACGTCATGCGTAATATGTGGAAGGTTCGGTTCGGCGCCGTGGCAGTAAGCGCAACGCTCGCAGCCAGCGTTTATGCGCAAGAAGCCGGGAAGGTCGTGCTGGACGGTTCGACCGGGGTCATGCCATTGGCCTCGGCTTTGACCAAGGCCTACCAGGCCCGGGATCCTGGCGTTGCGTTCGAATTCGGGAAGGGGCTCGGCACCAAGGCACGGTTCCAGGCGCTGGCCGACGGGAAGATCGACGTCGCGCTCGCGAGCCACGGCTTGCGCGTGGACGAGCTTACGAAGCAGGGCATGATCGTGCACGAGATCGCGCGCATTGCCGTGGTGTTTGGGGTCAACGAAACCGTGCCGGTGTCCAACCTGACCGGGCAGCAGGTGTGCGACATCTACTCGGAGAAAGTCACCAACTGGAAGGCATTGGGCGGGCCCGATCTCGAGATCGCGGTGCGCACTCGTCCCGAGTCCGAGGTTGACACCGAGGTGGTGCGGGACGGCATCGCCTGCCTGAAGGACCTCGAGATGGCCGGGAGCGTCAAGGTCATGCCGAAATCCGGCGACATGGCCAAGGAACTTGCCGCCGTCCCCGGCGCGATCGGCATGACCAGCATGATTGTCGTGGAGCAAAGCATGGGCAGGATCAAGGCCGCCGCCCTGAACGGCATCGCGCCGGGCGCGGACAACGTGAAGCGCAAGTCATATACGCTCATCCGCGAGTCGTACTTCGTCACCAGGGGTTCGCCGCCCGCCGTGGTCGCGCGTTTCATCGAATTCACGCGCAGCGCCTCCGGGGATGACGTGATTGCCGCCAACGGCGCGGTGCCGGTTAAATGACACATCACCCATCACTCAACCATGTGCGGTCGCTACGTCTCGCCGGGGCAAGCCGAAATAGAGCGGGATTGGCACTATGGCTGGCCCGGAAGCAGTCCCGAACGAGACATAGCCCGCATTGTTTACAACGCAGCTCCGACGCAACGGCTGCCGGTCTTCCG
>CAZCGD010000372.1:0-5747 GCA_964498105.1 uncultured Streptomycetaceae bacterium | reverse complement strand
TGGCAGCCGGCGAGCGCATCGGGAATTCCGTAGCGGCGGCGCGCGGCGCTCGTGTCGTCCACGTTAATCGGCTTCACCCGGAAGCCGTTGGCGCGCAGATGTTCCATCCACGCGCTGCAACAGCCTCACGTGGGGTCGAGGTAGATGCTGACTTCCGTCGGTTGCGCGGCAATCCCGGGTCGCGCCGCGATCGCAGCGGCAAGCAATGTAATGAAAGTCCGTCTGTTCGTCATATTGTTACCTCGCGGTTACGTTGATCTTACCAATCATCCCGACCTCGAAATGTCCGGGTATCAGGCAGCCGTAGTAATTATTTGGCAGCTGCTTTGGCTGAAGGTTTCGGTTTCTCGAGCGGCGTGAAGCGCGCCTGGACCGGCGGCTGGCCGGGCAGCGTGACCGACACTACGACTTTCATGTCCGGCGCCGGCTGGAAGCCGCCGCTTCCCGCGAGCACGTTATCACCGCTCGGCTCGAGTTTCACGCTGGAGGAGGTTTTGCCGGCGAGCACAGTCGCGCTGCCGGTCGCGCTCTTGGTCGAGACCTTCGCGTCCTTGTCACCGGTCACGTACACCGTGAGCGCGGCGTCCTTTACCACCAACTCCAGATGGTACTTGCCGGAGTGCTTGATCTGGCCGCCGTTCGGGCCGGCCGCGGCCTCGTCAGCGCGGGCAGCAACCGAGAGGCACAGCAGCGTGGCAGCGAACATAACGTTGATCGGTTTCATGGTCAGTCTTCCTTTCAGTGGTTGATGCGGATGGTTGCGGCGATACGCCTTAAAAGGCTTGCTTTGCATGCTCATCGAGCAATCGCTTGAGCGGTTTCTCGCCCCACAGCCAGAACATGACCGGCGTGAGGATGGTGTCGAGGAGGGTGGAACTCACCAGCCCGCCGAAAATCACGACCGCCACCGGGTGCAGGATTTCCTTGCCCGGCTCGTCGGCCGCGAGCATCAGGGGCACCAGCGCGAACGCCGCCACCAGCGCGGTCATGAACACCGGCGTCAACCGCTCGAGCGAGCCGCGTACGATCATCTCCTTGCCGAAGGTTTCGCCCTCGAACGCGCACAGGTTGATGTAGTGGCTCACCTTCAGGATGCCGTTGCGCGCGCTGATGCCGGCGAGCGTGATGAAGCCGATCATCGACGCGACCGACAGCGGCTGGCCCGCAACCGCGAGCGCCACGACGCTGCCCACCAGCGCGAGCGGAATGTTGCCCATGATCATCAGCGACAGCGCGGTGGAGCGGTAGCGCGTGTAGAGCACGATGAAAATGATCAATATGGACAGCACGGAAAGCAGGGCAATCAGGCGCGTGGCTTCCTCCTGCGCCTGGAACTGGCCCTCGAGGCTGGTGAAGTAGCCGGTTGGCAACGGACTGGCGGCAAGCTCGGCGCGGATGCGTTCGACGATCCGGGCGAGATCGGTGCCGTCGGAGTTGGCCGAAATCGCGATGCGCCGGCGCGTGTTGTCGCGCGAAATCTGATTGGGACCGTCGCCGTCCTCGATATCGGCGATGCGCGATAGCGGGACGCGGCCCCCTGGCGTTTCGATCAACAACTGCTCCAGCGCGCGCGGGCCCCGCGCGGAATCGGGCAACCGCACCACCAGGTCGAAGCGGCGGCTGCCCTCGATCACCTGCGCCAGCTTCTCGCCGCCGACCAGCGTCTCAAGCGCTTTCAGCACCGCGGCGGGCGCCACGCCGTAGGCCGCCGCCTTTTCATAGTCAACGCGCACCGTGAGCTGCGGGATGAGCACCGCCTTTTCGATCTGCAGGTCGGCGACACCCGGGACCGTTGCCAGCCGGTCGCGCAGCTGCGCCGCAAGTCCGCGCAGCGTGTCCAGATCGTCGCCGTAGATCTTCAGCGCGATCTGCGCGCGCACGCCCGACAGGATGTGGTCGAGCCGGTGCGAGATCGGCTGCCCGACGTTAACCACCGCCGGCAGCACGGCGAGCCGGTTGCGGATGTCCTGCAGCACCGCGTCGCGGCTGCGCGGCGAACGCGTCAGGTCCACGTCAATCTCGGTGCTATGCACGCCCTCGGCGTGCTCGTCGAGCTCGGCGCGGCCGGTGCGCCGTCCCACGTGCGTGACTTCCGGCACGAGCGCGACGAGCCGCTCGGCCTGGGTGCCGATGCGATTCGACTCCGACAGCGAGGTGCCGGGATTGAGCAGCAGGCTGATGGTGAGGGTGCCCTCGTTGAACGAGGGCAGGAACGCGCGCGGAAAGAACGGCACCGTCGCCGCGGCGAGCAGCGCGGCCGCCAGCGCGGCCGCGAGCAGCGGCCGGGCGCGATCGAACGACCAGTAAAGGATATGCGTGTCCCATTGCTTGAGCTTCTTTACCAATGGACTGTATTCCTCGCCGGCGTGCAGGTTGAAGCGCAGCGACCACCACGGCGTTTTCGCGGCGTCGCCGGCGGAAATCTGATGCGCCCCGTGTGCCGCAAGCCGTCGGCGCGGGGCGAGCAGGTAGTAGCACAGTACCGGGGTCAGCGTCACCGACACCAGCATGCTGGCGAGAATGGAAACGATGAACGCCACGCCCAGCGGCGCGAACAGCCGGCCCTCGATGCCGGACAGCGCGAACAGCGGCACGAACACCAGCGCGATGATGACCGTGGCGTAGACGATGCCGGAGAGCACCTCCTTGGTGGCCGCGGCGATCACTTCCAGCGCCGGCTTGTGCGTGCCGTCGGCGACGTTGCGCTTCAACCGGCGCAGAATGTTCTCGAGCCCGACGACGGCGTCGTCCACCAGCATGCCGATCGCGATCGCGAGGCCGCCGAGGGTCATGGTGTTGATCGAAAGCCCCATCAGCTTGAAGACGAGCGCGGTGATCAGGATCGACATCGGAATCGCGGCGAGCGAAATCAGCGTGGTGCGGAAATTGAGCAGGAACAGGAACAGCACCACCGCCACCATGATGGCGCCGTCGCGCAACGCCTCCTCGACGTTGGTGACCGAGGCTTCGATGAAGCTGGCCTGCTTGAATACGATCTCGGGCGCCGCCATGCCCACCGGTAGCGATTTGCCGAGGTCGGCCAGCGCCGCCTCGATATCGCGCGTGAGCTTCACGGTGTCGGCGGCAGGCTGCTTTTGCACCGAAAGGATCACGGCGGGCTTCGCGTTGTAGCTCGCATCGCCGCGCTTCGCCGCGGCGGCAAGCTTCACCTGCGCCACCTGCTTCAACAGGATCGGCTGGTTGTTTTTTGCGCCGATGGCGAGGTTCTGCAGGTCGGCAAGGCGGTTGGTGCGGCCGATGTTGCGGATCAGGTACTCGCGCGCGTTTTGCTCGAGAAAGCCGCCGCTGGTGTTGGCGGCGTAATGCTTGAGGGTGCCCTCGATTTGTTCGAGAGTCACGCCGAGCGCGGACATTCGCGCCGGATCGGGCTCGACGCGGTATTGCTTGACCTCACCGCCGATCGGAATCACCTGCGCCACGCCCGGAATGGTGAGCAGGCGCGGCCGCATCACCCAGTCGGCGTATTCGCGCACCTGCATCGGGCTCGATTTTTCCGGATCGGCCGGCAGCGCGATCAGCATGATCTCGCCCATGATCGAGGCGATCGGCCCCATCTGCGGCGTGATGCCTTCGGGCAACTGCTCCTTGACGAGCGACAGCCGTTCGGCGACCTGCTGGCGGTTGCGGAAGACCTCCGTGCCCCAGTCGAACTCGACGAACACGACCGAGAGCCCGATACCGGAAACCGAGCGCACGCGCGTCACGCCGGGCATGCCGTTCATCGCGGTCTCGATCTGAAAGGTGACGAGCTGCTCGACTTCTTCCGGCGCCATGCCGCCCACTTCGGTGAGGAGGGTCACGGTCGGCTTGTTGAGGTCGGGAAAAACGTCCACCGGCATCTGCCTGATGGTGAGGCCGCCGTAGAAAATGAGCACCAGCGACAACGCCAGCACCAGCAGCCGCTGTTTGAGGCTCGCGTCGATAATCCAGTCGAACATGGCAATCCTCTCAGCGTACCTGCGCCAGCACCGCGGCGCCTGCGGTAACCACGCGGTCGCCGGCTGCGATCCCCTCGATTAATGCCACGGTCTCGCCGTCAAGCGCCTGGAAACGCACTTTCTTCGCGACGAATGTTTCGGCGCCGGCGTGCACCCACGCCACGGTGTCGCCGGCGCCGCTCCTGGTGAGCGCCGCAAGCGGTACGGCAACGCCCTTGACCGTGCGCCTGGTCTGCACCACCACTTTCAGCGACTGGCCCACCGCCAGCGGCGGCAGCGGCGGCTTGATCCGGAACACCAGCGGCAGCGCCTGTTCGCGCAGTTGCTGCGCGCCGCCGACGAAAGCGAGCGGCAGCGCGGCGCCGTGCGGCAGGACCGCGCTGGCGCCGGCAATGTCCGCGAGTATCACCGGATCGTAGGCGAGCGCTTCCACCATCAGCCGTTGCGGGTCCACGATTTCGAACAACACTTCACGCGCTTCCACGACCTGCCCGGTCACGGCGGACGCCGCGCTGATGACCCCGGATGCCGGTGCGACGAGGGCTTCGCGATTATTGAGGCTCGCGCCGACCGCGGTTTTTCTCTCGGCGAGGCTGGCGAATTCCGCGCGAGCGGCGTCGATCTCTTTCTGCGGCACGCTACCCTCGAGCGCTTCGAGACGCTTGACTTTCTTCTCGGTGAGCCCGTGTTGCGAAGTGATTTCCGCCAGTTGCGCGCGCTGGTTGCCGAGCTCGATCGCGTTCGCAACCGGCTTGATGTAGGCCAGCACATCGCCCTTTTTTACTCTTTGCCCCAGCGTTGCCAGACCGTGCGGCCCGGGTTCGATGCGTCCGGACTGGCTCGACTGCACGCGCCCGCCGGCGTTGGGGTCGCCGATGACCCGGCCATTGAATTCGATGCTTTGCGCAAGCTCGCGCAGTTCGGCCACAACGGTGCGTATGCCGAGCTGGCGTTGCGTGGTTTTCGGCATGAACACGCCGCCGTCGGCCAGCCGCCGCGCAGCAGCATTATCACCGGCAGAGTAGGCAACGGATGCGCCGGCGACGGCCGTAGTGGGGGCTTTCTTGTCCTTGCCTTGATCCTCGCCTGCGTGCGCGAAGGTGACCGCTGCTGCGGCCATCAGTGCTGCCAGTGCGAATACTGCGGTCAGCCGCGCGATGGCGGCGCGCGAACTTCTTGTGCGGCGCAGCAGCAGCCAGGCTGCGCCGAACACCACGACCACGCCGCTTGCGATCCACACCAGCCATTCAGTCCAGTTATGCCCGTGAGCTGACTGGCCTGCCGGCCGCGGAACGGTGAGGGTGCCGTTGAGCAAATCAGAGCTATCAGCAGCCTGGATCGTGAACACCAGCGGATAGGATCCCGGCTCGGCGAACGCCTCTCCCGGTGCGGTGTAGACGCCGTCTGCGCCAGGCTGCGCGACGGCTTTGAATGCGCCGCTTTCGATTTCGATGCGGGCATCGGACACCGGTTCGTTGGTGGCGAAACGGTCGAGGTAGAGCGTGAGCTTGCCGCCCTCGAGGACTGCCAGCAGTTCGAAGTCTTCGGACTGCGCCTCGACGCGCGGCGCGAGGGTCGTGGATACGGCGGAAGGCGTCGCCCCGTGACCGCCGTGACCTTCGTCAGCAAAGACAGTGAGCGGCAATAGCGCCAGCATCAACACCAATTCGACTAACCATTTCATGGCAATACTCCCAGAGCCTGATTCATACGGCCGATAGCGCGTGCTCCCTCGATCCTGGCGCGCGTGAAATTGAGTTCGGCTTCGAAGCGTTCGTTCTCGGCGCG